>NZ_BAAAUG010000077.1:687-15854 GCF_039533825.1 Streptomyces rectiviolaceus | reverse complement strand
CGGCTGTGGCCGATGGTGACGGTCTCGATCCGCGCCTTCGGCAGCGTCAACAGGCCGATGAGGGCGGCGAGTTCGGCTTCGGTGTGCGGGGCGGGCGCGGGCAGGTCCGCGTGGGCGGCCGACTCGGCGGCGCCGATGAGGGGCGAGCGGGATGACTCCCGCTCCTTCAGGATGCTCATGGTGTGCCGGTGCTTTCTGGGTCTGCTTTCCAGCGAGCGTACTGAGCGGGCAGGCAGACCGCACAGGGACGGTATCCGGCCGCGATCGCGGTGGCCTCGTCGGGGAAGAACACCCGGTGGGTGGCGTAGGCGCCGCGGGCGACGGCCCGCAGCGCGGAGGGGCAGTCGAGGCAGCCGTACAGGCGCCCGCGGCGGTGTCCGCCCAGGGTGCCCGGCGCGGCGCTGGGGTACGGCTCTCCGTCCGGACCGCGCAGCGTGTACGTACGCGGCGGGCCCGGCCCCCCGGGCCGGGAGGGGTTCACGCCGCGTCGTGGAAGACCAGGCCGAGCGTGCGCCGTCGCCCGGAGCGGACGGTGCTCACGCCGTGCCGCATCGGCCCGGTCGACCAGCCGCGCTTGGAGGCCACGGGCCGGTCGCGGGTCGTGAAGATGAGCCCGTGACCTTGCGGCAGGGTCGTGGACGATCCGCGCGACTGGGCGCGGGGGCGCTGCTCGGTCATGATGAACTCGCCGCCGGTGAAGTCGGCCCCCGGGGCGTCGAGCCCGATGACGACCTGGAGCGGGAAGAGCATCTCGCCGAACACGTCCCGGTGCAGGGCGTTCCAGTCCCCGGGCCCGTAACGGAGCAGGATCTGTGCGGACTTGGCCTGCCCTGCCGCGTGGCACATCGCCACCCACTCCCCCAGGCTGTCGGGCCAGGGGGCGGGTTTTCCGAGCTTCGCCGCCCAGTCGCGGGCGATGGGCAGCAGCCGGGGGTAGAACGCTTCGCGCAACTCCCGTACGACGTCGGGCAGTTCGTGGGTGAAGTAGCGGTACTGGCCGGAGCCGAAGCGGTAGCGGGCCATGTCGATGGTCGTGCGGAAGTGGTCGGTCTCGTCGTACAGGGCGGCGATGTCGCGGCAGGCGTCGGGATCCAGGAGCCGGCCGGTGAGGGCGTGGCCGTGCTCGTCGAGCTCGGCGCTCAGCGCGTCCCAGTCCCCGGCGGCGACGTGTTCACCGACGCGGGCGTCCGTGGGGTGCGTGGTGTCGATCATGATGAGGGGTCCTTCGTGGTCGTGCGGGTCAGTCGTGCGGGTCACATGAGGGCGGGCTGCAGGGCGCCCTCATGGGTGAGGAGCCAGACCTTGCGCTCCACGCCGCCCGCGTACCCGCGCATGGAGCCGTCCGCGCCGATCACGCGGTGGCACGGGCGCACCAGCAGCAAGGGGTTCGCGCCGATCGCGGCCCCCAGGGCCTGGACCCGCCCGCGCTCCACGCCGATCCGCCCGGCGAGCTCGCCATAGGTGGTCGACGTGCCGTACGGGATCTCCTCCAGGGCGTGCCAGACGCGCTGCTGGAAGTCCGTGCCGCTCGGGGTGAACTCGATGTCGAACTGGGTGAGTTCACCGTCGAAGTAGGCGGCCAGCTGTCGTGCGACGTCCAAGAAGCGGTCGGGGTCGCTGTTCCAGCCGCTCCGCACAGCCGGGGCGTTCTTCTGGCCGGGCATGGACAGCGACGTCAGGGTGACGCCGTCCGGTGTCGGCTCTCCCAGCAGGAGCAGTTCGCCGAGCGGGCTGGTGATGGTCGTACAGACGGTCATCGTGACCTCCTCTTTCCCTTCCTTGCTTGCCTCGCCTTGCTTCCTTCCACGTTCAACAGTGACGTCTCACGATCGCGGATGCTGGCGGGATTCGGACACCGCGCTGCCGCCGTCAGCGGGCGTTGTGGAAGATCACGCCGAGCGTGGTCCGGTGGCCTGAACCGACGGCGTTGGTGCCGTGCCGCATGGGGTGGCGGCGGTAGCCGTTCCGGCCGCGGACGGGCCGGTGCCGGACGGGGAAGACCATGCCCTGGCCGAGCTGCGGCCTGACGACGAGGGCGCGGGACTGGAAGCGCGGCCGCTGCTCGACGAAGACGTTCTCGCCGCCGGTGAAGTCCTCGCCGGACTGGTTCAGCATGACGGCGATCTGCAGGGGGAAGACGATGTCGCCGTAGACGTCCTGATGCAGACAGGCGTAGTCGCCCTCGCCGTAGTTCAGGAGCAGCGGGGTGGGCCGTCGCTGCCCGTTCTCCGCACACTCGGCGATCAGCTCGTCGAGGGTGGGCGGGAAGGTGCGCTCGCCGAGTCGCGGGGCCCACTGGTTGGCCATCCACGCCATCGGTGGATACAGCTCCTCGCGCAGTGTCCGCACGAGCGGGACGGCTGCCGGGTCGGCGAAGTACTTGTAGGTGCCTCGGCCGAAGTTGTGGCGCTGCATGACCACGGTCGAGCGGAACAGGCCGGGCTCGTCGAACGTGCCGATCAGCTCCTGACACTGCTCCCGTGACAGCAAAGGGGGCGTGACGGCCACACCCTCCTCGTTCAACTGGGCATACAGCTCCGCCCAGTTCAGCTCACCGAGTGCGGGAATCGTCGGGTCGGATGGGCTGCGCGGGGGCGCTTCCGACTCGGACGCCGGGCTGAAGAGGTCGAGGGTGAGGGGGGTATGGACGGGCTGGTGCATGATTCCGGGTCCTTCGTACGGTGGGGCAGGGTGGCCCCGGCGTACTCGATGCTCGTCGGCCGCGTGTGCGCACGCTGGCGGCATTCGGACATGACGTTCACTTCTCGGCCGCCGGGGCCGCCGGGGCCGCCGGGGCTACCGGGACTACCGGGACTACCGGGACTACCGGGGCTACCGGGGCTACCGGGGCTACCGGGGCTACCGGGGCCAACGCATCCGGATTCCGCTTCTGGCGACGCGTCATACCCACTCCCACGAGTACGACCGCCATTCCCGCGGCCACCCGGAAGCTGAACGCCTCGTCGAGCACGATGGCGCCCAACGCCACGGAGACCACCGGCAGCAGATACCCGACGGTCGCGGCGTTGGTCGCGCCCTCGTCCGCGATGATCCGGTAGGTGAGGTGGAAGGTGACGCCGGTGGCGAAGATCCCGAGGACGACGACGGCGATCAGGGCCGTCTGATCGACGTGGATCGCCTCCAGGCCGCCGACCGGCAGGGCCAGCGCCGTCAGGCCCGTCGCCGCCATGAGCTGGGCCGCGGAGAGGGACAGGGTGGGCATGCCCTTCCCCACGAGGTGATGCCCCATGTACGCGAAGCCGACGGCGTAACTCGCCGCCGCTCCCACGATCGCGAGGGCGCCCCAACTCGTCAGCCCTGACTGCTGCCACGGGGCGAAGATCAGCGACGTACCCGCGAAACCGACAAGGAGCCCCGCGAGGCGAACGGGTCGCAGCCCTCGTTCCGTGCCGATGGCCAGGCCGATCAGGACCGACCACAGCGGAGTCGTCGCGTTCAGCGCGCCCGCCACCCCGGAGTCGACGGTCTGCTGGCCGACGCTGAAGAGTCCGAAGGGCAGGGCGTTGCAGAAGAAGGCGGCGACGAAGATGTGCTTCCACGTCGCACGGCCCTGGGGAAGACGGTTGCGCGTGCTGAAGAGCAGGACCGTCAGGGTGGCCGCCCCGAGCGTGCAGCGCAGAAGGGTGACCTGTACGGGAGACAGTCCCTCCAGGGCGAGTTCGATCCAGAGGAAGGTCGATCCCCAGAGGAGGGCGAGTACGCCCACCCTTGCCGCTGCCCACGTTCTCCCGGGGACGCCGTTCACTGTGGTTCTCCTCGCTCTGGCCGTTGTCAGTGAACGATGCCGCCGCCGACTTGAAAGGACAAGCAAAGAGATTTGAACTTTCCTTAAGCTCAGCTACATCCTCAGAACCCACGGCTTCGCGGCCCGCACCGTCCCTTAGGGTGAGAGGCGGGCCGTGACTGGCGCTGAGGTGGAGTACCACCGGGGAGCGGCCTGACATCGTGTCGATGCCGCGCGCCTGGGCGAATCCCCCTGAAGCTCAGGAGTGGCACATGCCCCAGACGCAGACAGCTCGCCTGATGGACGGCACCGGCCTCGCCCGCCGCATCGTCGAATCCAGCTCCGCGACCGCGGCCGACATCCTTCGGCACACCGGAGCATCCCCTTGCCTGGCGACCGTCCTCGTCGGCGAGGACCCCGCATCGGTGACCTACGTCCGCATGAAGCGCTCCCGCTGCGAGAAGGCCGGCATCGAGTCACGGCACGTGGCCCTGCCCGCCTCGGTCTCCACCGCCGAACTGGTCGCGACGATCACCGCCCTCTCCCAGGACCCGACCGTGCACGGCATCCTGCTGCAGCACCCCGTGGGGCCCCACATCGACGAGCGCGCGGCCTTCGAGGCGATCGCACCGGACAAGGACGTCGACGGGGTCACCATGCACTCCTTCGCGGCGATGGGCTTCGGCCTGCCCGGCTTCGTGTCGTGCACCCCCGGCGGCATCATGCGCCTGCTCGACGAGTACGACGTCGACCTCACCGGCAAGCACGCGGTCGTCGTGGGACGCAGCGCCATCCTCGGCAAGCCCGCGGGCATGCTGCTCCTGGGCAAAAACGCGACGGTCACCTACTGCCACTCGCGCACCGCGGACCTGCCCGCGATCGTGCGGCAGGCCGACGTCCTGCTCGCCGCGGTCGGACGGCCGCGGTTCATCACCGGCGCGGACATCAAGCCCGGCGCCGTGGTGATCGACGCGGGCTACAACCCGGGCAACGTAGGCGACGTCGACTTCGACTCCGCCCGGGAGCGCGCGAGCCTGATCACGCCCGTACCCGGCGGCGTCGGCCCCATGACCATCGCGGTGCTCCTCGCCCAGACGGTCGAGGCGGCGACACGGCAACTCGGCCTGGACTGACGGCGGTCACCCCATGGGCCTCCTGGGGGTCACCTCAGCACGCTGACCCCGTTCGCCGACACGATCGCGGCGATGGCCAGCCACTCCACCCAGTCCAGGGACTGCCCCAGGACCACCATTCCCACCAGCGCCGCGAGAACCGGGTTGACGCTCATGAAGATCCCGAAGAAACGGGCGTCGACCCGGCGCAGGGCGAGCAGGTCGGCGAGGAACGGGACCGCGGAGGAGAGGATGCCCGCGGTGGTCGCGCAGGCCAGGGCGGTGGCCGTCGGCGGGTGGTGGGCGAGCACCGCGATGCCGACCGGCAGATAGAGGAGCCCGGAGACCCCCGCGGCGGCGGCCGAACCCTCGACGCCCGGGAGGCGGGCTCCGACCGTGCGGTTGAGCAGGATGTACGAGGCCCAGCAGGCCGCGGCGAGCAGGCCGAGCGCGATGCCGACGTAGTCCGTGCTGGGTTGCGGGCGGGCCAGGGCGACCACCGCGGCCCCCGCCACGACCGCGCAGCCGAGGTCCACCGCGCGGCGCGAGGCGGCCAGCGCCACCGTCAGCGGGCCCAGGAACTCCAGGGTCACCGCAAGGCCGAGGCCCACGCGGTCGATCGCGGTGTACAGGGAGAGGTTCATGGTGGCGAAGACCGCGGCCAGGCACAGCAGCGGCCACCACTGACGCCAGGTGAAGGACCGCACCTTGGGCCTGCCCACCGTGAGGAGCACGGCTCCGGCGACCCATTGCCGCACGGCCACGACACCGGCCGGACCGATGGCGCCGAACGCCAAGGCGCCGGTGGCGGCGCCGACTTGGTTGGACAAACCGCTGCCGAACATCATCGCCATGCCCGACAGACGGCCGCGTGAGGCCCCTGCCGGGCCCCCCGGACCGCCCGAACCGGCCGGGACGGCGGCGGGCAAGGCTTGGCTCTGAGACGTACGCATGCACCGCAGGATGCGCCACCCGCGCGCATACGAAAAATGCATGCGAGCACTCATCCATACGCTCTGGTTATTCATAGACTGTGGCCATGGATCTGGAACTGCGGCATCTGCGCTGCCTGGTCGCCATCGTCGACACCGGCGGCTTCACCGATGCCGCCGCGGAGCTGGGTGTCTCCCAAGCGGCCGTCTCCCGAACCCTCGGCGGGCTCGAGGATGTGCTCGGGGTGCGCCTCCTGCACCGAACGAGCCGCAGCATCACGCCCACGACCGCGGGAGTGCAGGTGCTCGCACGCGCCCGGCATCTCCTCGCGGAGGCCGATGACCTCATCCGTGAGGCGACCACCGGACACACCCGGCTGCGCATCGGCCACGCCTGGTCGGCGATGGGCCGGTACACGGCGGAGTTCCAGCGCCGCTGGGCCGCCGGGCATCCCGACGTCGAGCTGTCCTTGATCCGGACGAACTCCGCGACCGGCGGCCTGGCCGAGGGCCTGTGCGACCTCGCCGTAGTGCGTACCACCTTCAACGAGTCCCGTTTCGCCAGCGCCGTCGTCGGACACGAGCGCCGCTTCTGTGCCCTGGCGAGCGACGACACGTGGGCCAGACGGCGCTCCATCCCGCTGGCCGACATACGGGACCGGACGCTCCTCATCGACCGGCGCACCGGCACCACCACCGCCGAGCTGTGGCCCGAAGAGGCCCGTCCCCCGGTGGAGTACACCCAGGACATCGACGACTGGCTGGCCATCATCGCGTCGGGCCGCTGCGTCGGGCTCACCCCGGAGAGCACCGCCAACCAGTACCGCCGCGACGGCGTCGTGTTCCGCCCGCTGCGCGACGCCGACCCCATCGCCGTCCACCTCATCTGGCGCCGCCATGACCCGCACCCGATGACGCACGCGGCCGTGGCGCTCCTGACGGACCTCTACCGGACGTGAGGCGGCGTCCGTCCATGCCGGGGCCGTGCCGTGCCGTGCCGCAAGCCGAAGCCCCAACACCCCCTGCTCAAGCTGATGTTGCTGTGGCAGACTGCGGCGACCCAAGCGTCTCGCAGCAGCAACGGAGTACGTCATGACCGCAGGTGCGCCCAGGCCGACGATCGACACCAGCCGCCCGCATCCCGCGCGTGTCTACGACTGGCTGCTCGGCGGCAAGGACAACTACCCCGTCGACGAGGCGGTGGGCGACAAGCTGCCGCCCGAGGCGAAGGACGCCGCGCGGCAGAACCGCGCGTTCATGCACCGCGCGACCGCCTGGCTCGCCGCCCAGGGCATGGACCAGTTCCTCGACATCGGCACCGGGATACCCACCGCGCCGAACCTGCACCAGATCGTCCAGGAGATCGTGCCGTCGGCGCGGGTCGTCTACACCGACAACGACCCCATCGTGCTGCGCCATGCCGAGGCCCTGCTGGTCAGCCGTCCCGAGGGGCTGACCGACTACATCCAGGCGGACGTCCGCGAGCCGCTGGAGATCCTCGAACACGCCCGCGGCCTCCTCGACTTCGACCGCCCGATCGCCCTCTCCCTGATCGCGCTCATGCATTTCCTGCCCGACGACCAGGACCCGTACGGCATCGTGGGCACGCTGGTCGACGCCCTGCCCTCCGGCAGCCATCTGGTGCTCTCGCACGCCGCGTCCGACCTCTACCCGGAGCTGGCCGAGCAGGTCACCGCCGAGTACGCGAAGGGCGGCATCCGGCTCGGCTTCCGCACCCGCACCGGGGTCGGCCGCTTCTTCGACGGGCTCGACCTCGTCGAGCCGGGCCTGGTGACGGCCCCGGAGTGGTTCAAGGACACGGCACGCCCGGACGCGGAGGGCAGCGGGATCTACGCGGCCGTGGCGCGCGTTTCCTGACGGGTACGAGGGCTGGGCACGCCAGGCTCTGACGCCCGCGCCTCAGGCCTCGTAGGCCTCGTAGGCCTCGTACCCGTCCGCTGCCGCCGCGCTGCGCTCATTGGCCATGTCGATCTCCGCCATGTGCTCCTCGGCCCACGCCCTGACCACGGCGAGCGGACCCTCCAGGGAAAGACCCAGGCCGGTCAGCCGGTAGTGCACGCGTGGCGGCACCGTCGGCTCCACCCGGCGGGAGACCAGTCCGTCGCGCGCCATGCCCTGCAGGGTCGTGGACAGCATCTTCTGCGAGACACCCGGCATACGGCGCCGCAGCTCGGCGAAGCGGACCTCGTGCGGTTCGGCCTCCGCGAGGACCTTGACCGCCATGGACGTCCACTTCGTACCGATGCGGTCGAGAAGCCGACGGGTCGGGCAGTCGGGGTCGAAGAGATCACCGCGCGCCCTCGCCGTGGGACTCACCGCACGACTCGCCTTGGGAGGGGTAGTCACCTCGGGCTCACCACCTGTCGGGAAAGTGCCTTCTTGGCAGGTCGGAAACGGTTACCTAGCCTCATGTAGTCACCAATGGTAACCACATCGGAGCCACTCACCATGCACCTCCCCCCAGCCGAGTCCACCGCCCCCAACATCTCTCTGCGGCAAATCACCACCAACGGCATCACGGCCAACGTGGCGATCACCGGCACCGGCCCGGCCGTCCTGCTGCTCCACGGCTTCCCGCACACCTGGCAGCTCTGGAGCGAGGTCATGCCCCGGCTCGCCGAGCGGTATCGCGTCATCGCCCCGGACCTGCGCGGACTCGGCGCCAGCACCCGGGCGGCCGACGGATACGACGCGGCCACCCTCGCCGCCGACGCCGAAGGGCTCCTCGACGCGCTCGGGGAGAGGAGCGCGGCGGTCGTCGGCATCGACGCCGGCACGCCGCCCGCCTTCCTTCTCGCGCTGCGACGACCCGATCTCGTACGGAGGCTCGTCGTCATGGAGTCGCTCCTGGGGCCCCTGCCCGGGGCGGAGGACTTCCTCGCCGGGGGCCCGCCGTGGTGGTTCGGTTTCCACTCGGTCCCCGGGCTCGCCGAGCATGTCCTGGCCGGGCACGAGGCCGAGTACATCGACTGGTTCCTGCACACCGGCACACACGGCCGCGGTGTCCCTGACCGCGTACGGGACGCTTTCCACAGCGCCTACACCGGCCACGACGCCCTTCGCTGCGCGTTCTCCCACTACCGGGCCATGCCCACCAGCGGGCGGCAGATCCAGGACGCCGCCGCACACGCCCGGCTCACCATGCCGACGATGACGATCGGCTCCCACCCCGTCGGAGCGGCGCTCGAACGGCAGGTGCGCCCCCTCGCCGACGACCTGACCGGCCACCTCGTCCAGGACTGCGGCCACATCATCCCGCTTGACCGCCCCCAGGCCCTGCTCGACCTGCTCGGCCCCTTCCTCGCCGCCGATCGCCCCGGCCTGGACGGCTAATCGCCGGCGAACAGGTCTAGCACGCCCTGCGGCGCGTCGTCCCGGAAGCACCGTGCGAGGCTGTCGGCCCGCGATCCCGTCCGCGCTTGCAGGAGCTTGATTGGCGATCAGCCAGGGCGGGCATCACCGTGGGGCAGGATCGGCCGCGCAAGACATGCCGCGGCCCCGGTGAGCGGAAGCCGCCGCGAGCACGCCTGTTGTCCCAGGGGAGGGAAGTGAGCTGCCATGCGTGCGCACCAGCGCGCCCATCGGCACATCGCCCGCGTTGAGTACACACTGCCGCAGGAGGCGGCATCGGCCGGCCGGGCACGGAGATTGACCTCCGCGTTCCTCACCCGGCCCCGTCGGCACGTGACGAAGGTGGACTCCGAGCGGGTGGACGACGCCACGCTGATCGTGTCCGAACTCGTCACCAACGCCACCCAGCACGGCCGCAGCCCCTGCCGCCTGCGCCTGGAGGTGTCCGACGACCACGTGACCGTCGAGGTCCATGACGCGAGCCCCATCGGCCCGCGCGTGCTCAAGCCGAGCACCGAACGGGAGAGCGGACGGGGCCTCGCGATGGTGCGGCACCTCGCCGCGCGCCTTGAGGTCGTCGGCAGCGGCAGGCAGGGCAAGGCGGTCCGGGCGGTACTCACCTGACGGCGTCGTGAGCCACGGCAGCGCTCCTGGCCGCAACGTCCTCGCAACCTTGCCCGGAGTTGACTGGGGCACCGCCTGGACGGCGGCCCGGCGACCGAGGAGCGGCTGGCCATGACCGATACCCCGCGCGTGGAGCTGACCCCCGCCGCCGCCGATCTCGTGCGGCGACTGCGGGAGACCCACGGACCGCTGATGTTCCATCAGTCCGGCGGCTGCTGCGACGGCAGTGCGCCCATGTGCTTCCCGGAGGGTGAGTTCCGGACCGGCGACTCCGATGTGCGGCTGGCGTCGCTGGCCGTCGAGGGCGTGGCGGAACCGGTCTCCTTCTGGATGTCGAAGAGCCAGTACGGCGTGTGGAGTCATACCCGGCTGATCGTGGACGTGGTGCCCGGCCGTGGCAGCGGCTTCTCCCTCGAAGCCCCGGAAGGCGTACGTTTCCTCATCCGTTCCCGGTTGGTCGGCACTTAGCCACCGGCCCTGCACCCATACGGCGCTGCCCCCTGGTGCACTTTCTGACCGACCCTCAGACTGAGGCGGTCGGTCGGCCAGGGAGACTTGAGGGGGCATGGGTGTCAACACGGCGCAAGCACACCTTGGGACGGTTCAGAACGGCGAGAGCGGCGCTATCGGTACTCACGGCATTCGGCACGCTGGCCGGTGCGGCTCTGATGGGAGCGGCACCGGCCAGCGGCGTGCAGGCGACCGACAAGATGGCCGAGTCGCGGATTGCGCCAGGCGTGGAGTACTGGCAGTTCGACATCCCGGCTTCCCACGGCATGGCCCGCGCGCACGTACTCGACGTCGACCTCAGCGATCCGCGCACCAGCGTCGGACTCCTCTATCCGGGTGCGGTCGGCGCCCGCTCCGTCGTCTCCGCGCTCGCGGACGGAGCGGGGGCGGTCGGCGGGATCAACGGCGACTTCTTCAACATCTCCGAGACCCAGCATCCGGGCGTGGAGGCCACCGGCGCGCCCGTCGGCCCGGCGGTCGCACGCGGCCGTGCCCTCAAGGCGGCGGTGCCGAACGGTCAGCGCTTCGGTCCGGCGATGCCGCCCGGTGTGACCACCGAAGCCGTGCTCGGCGTGGGCTCCGACGGCCGGGCCCGCATGGACAACCTCCGGCTCGACGGCGAAGTCCGCACCCCCCAGACGCGGTTGCCGCTCGGCGGGCTCAATCAGTACGCACTCCCGGTGGGTTCCGTCGGCGCGTTCACCAGCGACTGGGGCAGCACCTCGCGGGTGCGCTCCACCTGCGGCACCGACACGAGCCGCGGCGCACCCTGCAGCACGGACACCCATGAGGTGAAGGTGCGCGGCGGCCGCGTCGTGGAGTCCGCGGGCACGCCCGGCAGCGGACCGGTGGCCCGCGGCACCACGGTCCTCGTCGGCCGTGAGGCGGGCGCACAGGAACTGCGCAAGCTGTCGGTCGGCGACCGGGTGGGGGTCCGGCACCGCCTGGTGGCGGCCGCGTCACGCACCCCGTTCCGCTTCGCGCTCGGCGGCTATCCGGTCCTGCGCGGCGGCGCCCCGCTGCCCGGCCTCGACTCCGTCACATCGGCCGTGCGGACGGCGGCCGGAATCTCCGACAACGGCAGACGCCTCCTGCTCCTCTCCCTCGACGGCTCCCCCGAATTCCGTACGGGGCTGACCATCGCCGAAGTGGCCAAGACCCTGCGGGGACTGGGTGCGCGGGAGGGCTTCAGCCTGGACGGCGGCGGCTCCTCCACCCTGGTATCGGCCGCCACCCTGGTCGCGAAGGCCCCGGGCGCCGAGTCCGTGACCGTACGCAATCACCCCAGCGGCGGGATGGAACGCCCGGTGCCGAACGGAATCGGCGTGTTCTCCCTGGGCTAGCCGACCGGGCGGCGGTGGTTCACTCGGTGTCCCGCACCGCCACCAGGCCGTTGAACACGCCCACGTACGCCGTGCCGTCCGGGCCCAGGGTCACCGGCGCCCAGTTGTTGTCGTACGCGATGCCCGTGCCGGCGAGGCGCTTCCACTTGGTCTCGCCGGTGCGGAAGTCGACGGCCGTCAGGTACCAGGCATCGATGCCGAGGCTGCTCGGCTCCTTCGTGTAGAAGTACAGAAGCCCGGAGGCGGTGGACAGTTTGGGCACGTTCGACGGGGCGCGGACGTCGCTCTCCCACACGGTGTCGCAGCCGCTGCCGTCCTCGCGTACGTCGATCCTGCTGACGCCGCCGACGACGCTGCGCCCGAAGGTGAGCGACGTGATGTTCTCGTAGCCGTAGTTGTTCTCGACGACGAGGCTGTTGCCCCAGGTGATCAGCGAGTTGTCGGTGGTGGACGCGCCGGAGCGGAAGACGGGGACCTTGCAGACGAGGCGCTTGTCGTCGGCGACGTCGTCGCCCCGGCGGTAGACGAGGACGTTCATGCGGTCGTCTGCGTTGTCGGTGATCGCCACGTAGTCGGCGTCGCCCTTGCCGAAGAGGTCGGGGGTGGTGCCCGAACCCTGGTTCACCGAGCCGGGCTTGGTGCCCGTCCCCCGGTCGTAGGTCTGGCGCCAGACGGCCTTCGGGGTGCCGTCCTTGTCGGCCCGGAAACTGTAGAGCACGTGGTCGGAGACGATCGACACACCGTCCTCGGCGACGGAGAACGAGTTCTGGATCTCCTCGCCCTCCAGGCGGATGGAGCGGATGTCACCGGACGCGGGGTCGACCGTGCCGACTCGTCCCTGCCGGGTCACCCACCAGATGCGGCCCTCCCAGTCGGGCATCACCGAGGTGATCGGGTCACATTCGCCGCTCGGGTAGAGGTTTGACCAGGTCACGCAGTCGTGCGGGACGTGCGCCGTCAGATCCCAGTCCTTGTCGACGACGAAGCGCCAACTGCCGTCCGCCGCCTGCTCGTGCGCGAGCCGGACGATGTGCTGCCGGGAGTCGGCGAGGACGAGCCGGTCCTCGTTGTCGAGATACGAGTACGCGCCGCCCGAGGTGTCCTTGAAGATCTTCGAGAAGTCCAGGCGCGTGATGGCCTCGACGGTGGAGGGGCGCTGCGGCAGCTTGTACTCGGCGAGCGTCTCCATCGTGTCCGGGTCGAGCAGCTTGACCAGGAAGCCGGTGAACGTGCCGCACACGGTGACGATGCGGCCGTCCTTGTCGAAGGTGACGGTGGCGCACTCACCGCCGAGCGCCGCCATCTTCTCGCTGCTGACCTTCGGCTTCTTCCCCAGGGGCCCGTTCCAGGGGTAGGTCCCACTGCCCGCCGCGTCGGCGTGCATCCCGCTGCGGCCGTTGGCGGCCAGATACGGGTGCTGGGGCGGCTGTTCGCCGGGCAGCGGGCGGGCGTCGGCGGGCGTTCCGGTGTACTGGTCGACGAGCCGGTGCCCCGGCGCCTTGGGTATGTCGTCCGCCTGGGCGGGATACGCGAAGGACGCGACCGAGACCGTGAGAGCGGTCAGGGCGAGGGCACTGCTGAGGGTTCTGCGACGCGACATGCGCCGAAGCTAGGGCCAGGGTCTTGAAGTGTCCATGGAAAGGTGACAGTTGTTCATGAACACGCAACGATCATGGCTGAACGATCACGGCTGCAAGCCGCTGACGATGTCCGCGGCGGCCGTGACCCCGTTGTGGATGGTCGGCGCCATGCTCGAACTCGCCAGGTAGAAGCCGAGCAGTGCGCAGACCAGGGCGTGCGAGAACTTCAGCGCGCCGTTGCGCAGAAAGACCACTGCCAGGATCACGAGCAGCAGCACGACTGAGACCGAAATGGCCATGGGGACAACCTCCTCCGCCACGTCAACACCGCGGCACTGGGCCGAGTGTGGCGCAGCGGAGGGACCGTCCGGGCGACCGGCATGTCCTCCGAACGGGTGTTATGTGCCGGGGCGTTGCTTCAGCGTGACCGCAGCCGGGCCGGGGGCTACTGCCCGTGGGCGTCGAGGAACGCCTCGAGCCCCGCAAGGTCGTCCGTGTTCAAGTGGTCGACGCCGGCGGCGAGGAGTTCGCCCCAGACGGCGTCACGCGCCGGGCCCGCGAGGTCGGGTGTCGCCCAGAAGCGGACGCGCTGCCCGCGTTTGTGGGCGGCTGCGACGATGCCGCGCAGCTTGTCGCGCTCGGCGGCGGGCACCGCGCCGACGCCCTGCCAGCTGAAGTTCAGCGTCCAGTTGTCACTGATCAGCGGGATGAGCGAGGCGGGCGCCGCGCCGCCCAGGTCGGCGAGGCGCCCGTCGTAGAAGGCGCGGCGCACGCGCTGGGCCTCCATGGGCGCGCGGGCGGCCCGGTCACCGGAGATCACCGCGGTCACGGGACCGCGGCGCACCTTGCCGTGGGAGTACGTGGTGAACAGGTGGCGGTAGCGCCGCAGATGACGGTCGAGTTCGAGGTACGTCGCCGCGCCCTCGGTCTTGATGTCGATCAGGAGCTGGAAGGGGGTGCGGTGGTAACCCCGGTACACGGAGCCGTGGTTGGCGCGCACACGGGCGGCCAGGGGGTCCAGGTAGAGCGATTCGAGGGTGCGGGTGGGATCGAGGTCGATCGGGTCGTGCGCGACCAGGAGCGCGCCGTCGACGAGGTAGATGTCGGCCTCGACGCTGCCGAAGCGGTGGTCGAGCGCGTCGTACAGGGGCCGGGGGTGCTCGTAGTCGTTGTGCGCGTGGGCGCGGATGAGAGGGCGGGGGTGGTGTCCTCGCTCGCTTGCCTTGGCGTACGCGGGGACGGCGGCGGTGCCGGCGAGCGCGGCACCGATGGTGAGGGCTCTACGACGGGTGATGAGTGCCATGGAGACTCCCGGAAAGGGCGAGGGGACGACGGGCGGGCCTCAGTGAGTATGAGGCCATGCTCGCGTCAAGAAACCCCCCGGGGACGGGAGTTGGCGCTATCGACGCCCCGCGTTAACTCCGGGAAACGCACGTCGCCCTGTGCCCCCGCGCCGCACCCCAGGCCACGTTCCCGCCCCCGCCCCCGTCCGCGTCCGCGTCCGCGTCCGCGGCAAGATCACCCCAGTGGACGGTCCGCTCGCACCACCGCTCGAGCAGCACCCGGTCGTGCCCGACCGCGAGCAGCCCCGCGCCGCTCTCCCGCCGGTACTGCTCCACGGCGTGCACGAGTGCGGCCGTCGTCGAGGCGTCGAGCATCGCCGTCATCTCGTCGCAGATCAGCCAGCGCGGGCGGAGCACCAGGGCGCGGGCCAGGCAGGCGCGCTGCAGCTGGCCGTCGCTGACCTCGTGCGGCCTGCGGCCGAGGAGGTCCTCGCCGAGGCCGACCGTGGCCGCCAACTCCCGTACCTGTGCGGTGGCTTCGGCCCCGCGCCCGGCCGCGCGCAGCGGCTCGGCGATCAGGTTCGTGAGGGTGAGGCGCAGGTCGGCGGCGAGGCGGGGCTGCAGGAAGACGACGCCGAGGGCGGTGCGCTGGGCGCGGGGGGCGCG
>NZ_BAAAUG010000077.1:0-673 GCF_039533825.1 Streptomyces rectiviolaceus | reverse complement strand
TGCCGCCACCCGCGGGCGGGCTCGCCGTCGATGACGACGCGGCCCGCGTCCGGCTTGTGGAGCAGGGCGGCGACCCGGGCCAGCGTCGACTTGCCGCAGCCGCTGGGGCCGAGAAGGCCGACGGAGGCGCCGGGCGCGAGCGTGAGGTCCACCCCCCGCATGACGGGGGCGCGGCGGTCGTATCCGGCGGTGATGGAACGGAGTTCAAGCACGGGGTGCCTCCAGCACGGCCGCCGTACGGGGGTGGTGGCAGGCGACCCCGCCCACCGGCTCGGGAACGGTCCCGCAGGCCTCGTCCGCCCCGGAGCAGCGCGCCGCGAAGGCGCATCCCGTGGGGAGCGCCGACAGTTCGGGCGGCATCCCGGGGATGGGCGTGAACTCCCGCTCCGGGAGGGCGTTCAGGAGTCCGCGCGCATACGGGTGCCGGGGGCCGGGGGTGCCGAAGAAGTCCTCGGCGTCGGCGAGTTCGACGATGCGGCTCGCGTACATCACGGCGACGCGGTCCGCGATGCGCTCGGCGGCCGCCAGATCGTGGGTGATCAGGAGCAGCGCGCGGTCCTCGCCGACGTGCCTGCGCAGCTCGTCCACCGTGCGGTCGACGAGGTCGCGGTCGAGGGCCGTCGTCGGCTCGTCGGCGAGCAGCAGCGGCGCGTCGCCGATGAGCGCGAGCGCG
>NZ_BAAAUG010000076.1:0-28323 GCF_039533825.1 Streptomyces rectiviolaceus | reverse complement strand
CACGGCCGGCGTGACCGACTGGGCGACCGCGTGGGTGTCGGCCGCGGCGCGGGACTCCCCCAGGGCGTTCAGGGCGACGGCGCGTGCGTGCGTGACGGGGGCGAGCGACGCACGCGCGTGGAGGGCCTCCTGCGCGGCGTGCCGGTCGCGGCCCGCGAAAAGGGCCTGGGAGAGGGCGAGCGCGGTGCGCCGCTCGTCCGGGGAGAGATAGCGGTTGCGGCTGGAGAGAGCCAGGCCGTCGTCCTCGCGCACGGTGGGCACGCCGACTATCTCGACGCCGAAGTTCAGGTCACGCACCATGCGGCGGATGAGGGCGAGCTGCTGGGCGTCCTTCTGGCCGTACAGCGCCACGTCGGGCCGGGTGAGGTGCAGCAGCTTGGCGACGACCGTGAGCATGCCGTCGAAGTGCCCGGGGCGCGTGGCTCCTTCGAGGAGCGCGCCCATGGGGCCCGCGCTGATCCGGACCTGCGGTTCACCGCCGGGATAGACCTCGTCGACGGACGGGGCGAACACGAAGTCCGCGCCCTCCTGTTCGGCGATCTTGACGTCGGCGTCCAGCGTGCGGGGATAGCGGTCGAGGTCCTCGCCCGCGCCGAACTGGAGGGGGTTCACGAAGACCGTGACCACGACCTCGCCCTCGGCGCCCGCGATGCGGCGTGCCGTGCGGATCAGCGTGGCGTGGCCCTCGTGCAGGGCGCCCATGGTCATGACGACGACCCTGCGGCCGGCTCGCGCGCGCGTGCGGAGCGGTTCGGCGGTGTGCACGAGGCTGGTCATCGGGTGCCTCCCTCGGCCTCGCCGGCCACTCCCCCGCCGTTGGCAAGGACCCCCAGGAGGTCCTCGGCGAGCTCGGGCTTGAGCAGTCCGTGGGCGAGCGCGCGGTCGGCGGTCGCGCGGGCCATCGCCAGATACCCGGCGACGGTCTGCGGCGCGTGCTTGCGCAACTCGGCGACGTGCGCGGCGACGGTGCCCGCGTCCCCGCGCGCCACGGGTCCGGTGAGGGCGGCGTCGCCGGACCGCAGCGCGTTGTCCAGGGCGGCACCGAGCAGCGGGCCGAGCATCCGGTCGGGGGCCTCCACGCCCGCGTCCCGCAGCAGGTCCATGGACTCGGCGACCAGCGTGACCAGGTGGTTCGCGCCGAGCGCGAGCGCCGCGTGGTAGAGCGGCCTCGACTCCTCGGCGATCCACTCGGGCTCGCCGCCCATCTCGATGACCAGCGCCTCGGCGGCCAGGCGCAGCTCCTCGGGAGCGGTCACGCCGAAGGAGCAGCCCGCGAGGCGCTGCACGTCGACGGGGGTGCCGGTGAACGTCATGGCGGGGTGCAGCGCGAGCGGCAGCGCGCCCGCGCGCAGCGCGGGTTCGAGCACCTTGGTGCCGTAACGCCCGGACGTGTGCACGATCAGCTGGCCGGGGCGCACGGCGCCGGTCTCGGCGAGGCCCTCGACCAGGCTCGGCAGGGCGTCGTCCGGCACGGTCAGGAGGACGAGGTCGGCGCGCTCCAGGACCTGGGCGGGCGGGACGAGGGGCACGTCGGGCAGCAGGACCGCCGCGCGCCGTACGGAGGCGTCGGAGACCCCCGACGCGGCGACCGGGCGGTGCCCGGCGAGCTGGAGTGCCGCGGCGAGCGCGGGGCCGACCCGGCCCGCTCCCACGACGCCCACCGTGAGCCTCGCGGGGCGGTCCCGCGGGTCTGGCTGATGAGGTGCGTTCACGCGATGACGCCTTCCCGTTCCAGTCCGCTCGGGGTACCGGACGATTTCTCGTCATGCTAACGCGATTGGTCCGCGCCGCGTCCTCGGCTGTCCACAGGCTGTGGGTATTGGTATGACCGGCGGCCGCTCGCCCGCCATGCTCGGAGGATGACTTCACACGACGGAGCACAGGGGCAGGAGCCGGGGCAGGGGCAGGCGCAGCCCGCGGACGCCGGCGGAGCCGAGGTGAGCGAGCAGGCTCTGCTGGCCGCCCGCCGCCGCGCCGCCACCCTTGGTGCCACCCGGACCCTGCACCGCTGGTCCGCGCACCTCCCGCTCACCGCGCGGCTCTCGGCACTCGCGGACGCGGCTTCCGAGGTCGTGGACCCGGACGAGCCCACCGACATCTACGGCGACGCGGTGGTCGCCCGCCTGGAGGACGAGGTCGCGCGGCTGCTCGGCAAGGAGGCGGCCGTCTTCTTCCCGACCGGCACGATGGCCCAGCAGGTCGCCCTGCGCTGCTGGGCGGGCCGCACGGGCAACGCGACCGTCGCCCTGCACCCGAAGGCCCACCCCGAGATCCACGAAGGGGGCGCCCTCTCCGTGGTGAGCGGGCTGCGCACGGTGCATCCGACGAGGGAGCCACGACTGCCGACGGCCGAGGAGGTGCGGGACTTCGAAGAGCCCTTCGGGACGCTGATGCTCGAACTGCCGCTCCGGGACGCCGGTTTCGTCCTGCCGTCCTGGGAGGAGCTCGAAGAGGTCGTGGAGGCGGCCCGGGAACGCGACGCCGTCGTGCACTTCGACGGTGCGCGCCTGTGGGAGTGCACACCGCACTTCGGCCGCTCCCTCGCGGAGATCGCCGGGCTCGCGGACACCGTGTACGTGTCGTTCTACAAGTCCCTGGACGGCCTGAGCGGTGCGGTGCTCGCGGGCCCGAGCACCCTGGCCGACGAGGCGCGGACGTGGCGGCACCGCTACGGCGGCCAGGTCTTCCAGCAGTTCCCCGCCGCCGTCGCCGCCCTGCTCGGCCTGAAGAACACGCTCCCTAGGCTGCCGGACTACGTCGCCCACGCGCGCGTGGTCGCCGAGGCGCTGCGTGAAGGGTTCGCGGCCACCGGGGTGCCCTGGTCGCGCGTGCACCCCGAGCGGCCGCACACCCATCAGTTCCAGGTCTGGCTGCCGTACGACTCCAAGGTCCTGACCGATGCGGCGCTCGGGCAGGCGGAGGAGACCAAGACCCAGCTGTTCGGCCGCTGGTTCCCCGACGGGCCGCCCGGCCTCTCGGTCACGGAGGTCACCGTGACCGAGGCGGGCCTGGAGTGGACGCCTGACGACGTCAATGATGCGGTCGCGGAGTTCGTGCGACGGATCCCCGGCTGAAGGAGCCGGCGCGGGTGATCCTGGTCAGGGCGGCGCGGATCCGTCCGTGGGCGGGGCGTTCCTCGACGACCGCGCGGAAGCGTCCGTAGTCGCGCACCTCGCGAATGACCTGCCAGTCCTGCTGACCGGGGGCCGGCGGGGTCCGCTCGTCGTGCTGGGCGGCGCGGTAGCTGTCGAGCAGGTACTGCTGGGTGATGCTCATGATGGATCGCCTCTCGTGACAAATGGTACTTATCGGGCACCCATGGGTCGACGGGAAGCAGAGTCGGCGCAGGGGTGGGACGGGCGGCTGGATTCCGGTCCGGCGGCGACGCTGCCGTACGGCCCGTTCAGGACGAGCCGTGTGCGGCCCGGTCACCACAGACTGCGCCCGCCGTCACGCCGCCGTCGCGCCGATTGACGCCGGTCGTCAATCGACGGGGGCGATGTCGGTGGCGCGGTGCACGATGGGTCCATGAGCGTGCACATCGAGATAGCGGGCCTGCCGCAGGAGCGGATCTTCTTCGACCCTTCGCCCCTGGCGGAGCTGGGCGTTGCCCTGCACGCGCTGGCGGAGCCCGGACACCATCCGGGGCTGCACGGCTGGGCCACCGCGACCACCGCCTGCCTCAAGCCGGACCTCGCCGACCGGCTCTGCGAGGCCGACTTCCTGTGGCGGAACACGTTCTCGGACGTGTTCATGCCGTTCGCGGGACTCGTCGACGGCGACGGCAGGCCGGGCGCCACGCTCGCCGAGGAGCTGGACCTCCTGGACAGCCTGGACGACGAGCGATTCGTCATGGCGGCCCTGGAGTTCACCTGCGGCACGACGTACAACGAAGGCGGCCCTTCGCCGCTCACCGATCCGGTCCGAGGTGCGCGCGCCCTGGAGCTCGCCGCCACGCGCGGCGGCAGCCAACTGGACTTCGCCAGGCGCCTTTTGACCGACCCGCACAGCGTCCGGGCCTGGCTGCGCCGGCTCCTGGAGGACTGCGACGAGGCGTTCTTCGCCGACACCTGGCGCCGGGTGCGCGTCCAACTGGCCGCCGACGCCCGGCACAAGACGGAGATCCTGCGCCACAAGGGCCTCGCCGAGGTGCTCGCCTCGGTGTCGGCGGCGCTCTCGGTGGACCCGGAGGGCCGCCGCATCACCGCGGACAAGCTGTGCCCGGGCAACGCGACGGCCCTGGACCACACCCTGGGCGCGGGGCTCACGTTCGTGCCCTCGCACTTCGCCTGGCCGCACCTGATGGTCCTGCACGCCCCGGGCTGGCGCCCGGTGATCCACTACCCCGTGTCCGCCCCGGACCTGGCGAGGCCCACCTCCGTGGAGACCCTGGAGCGACGGCTCACGGCCCTCGCGCACCCCGTGCGCCTGCGGCTGTGCCGCGACCTGGCCCGCGCGCCCTTCAGCACCGGCGAGCTGGCCCACGCCACCGGGCTCACGGCGCCGGAGGTCTCCCGGCACCTCACGCTCCTGAAGAAGGCGGGCCTGGTCACCACCGCGCGTCGCGGCCGGTACGTGATGCACCAGCTGGACGTCACCGTGGTGGCCCGCCTGGGCAGCGACTTCCTGGAGGGCATCCTGCGCTGACCCGCCGCCCCCCCCTGCCCCGGTCGGGGCAGCCGTCAGGCAGCCCCGCCGCCGGCCCGCACCAGACCCGTCTCGTACGCGAGGACCACCACCTGCACCCGGTCCCGCAGGCCGAGCTTGGTCAGGATGCGGCCCACGTGGGTCTTCACCGTGGCCTCCGACAGGACGAGCCGCGCGGCGATCTCCCCGTTCGAAAGCCCCTGGGCGACCAGGATCATGACCTCGCGCTCGCGCTCGGTGAGCCGCTCGAGCTCCTTGTGCTGCGGCTGCCCGCCCGCGTTCGGGAGCATCGGCGCGAAGCGGTCGAGAAGGCGCCGCGTCGTGGACGGCGCGACCACCGCGTCACCGCTGTGCACGGAGCGGATCGCGGCCAGCAGCTCGCCCGGAGGCACGTCCTTCAGCATGAAGCCGGAGGCGCCCGCCTTCAGCCCCGAGAAGGCGTACTCGTCGAGGTCGAAGGTCGTCAGGATCAACACCTTCGGCGGGTTCTCGTCCTGACAGATGCGCCGGGTCGTCTCCACGCCGTCCAGTTTCGGCATGCGTACGTCCATGAGCACCACGTCGACCTCGGTCGTCCGCAGCGCCTGAAGCGCCTCGACCCCGTCGCCCGCCTCGGCGACGACGTCCATGTCCGGCTGTGCGGCGAGCACCATCCGGAACCCCGTGCGCAGCAGCGCCTGGTCGTCGACGAGCATGACGCGGATCGACATCAAAGGCCCCTTCGTGGATGTGTTCATGAGCGACGGATGTGTTCATGAACGAACGGATGTGGTCATGAGCGTATGGCGTGGACGTTTCGGTGACAGGTGTCAATTTGCGGGCTTGAGCGGGAGAAGCGCACTGATGCGGAAGCCGCCTCCCGGCCGCGGTCCCGCGTCCAGCGTGCCGCCGACCATGCCGACGCGCTCCCGCATGCCGATCAGGCCGTGCCCGCTGCCGTCGGCGCCGCCGTCCTCGTAGAGCTCGTGGGGCGCGCCCTTGCCGTCGTCCTCGACGAGCAGCCCCAGGCCGTCGTCGAAGTAGACCAGGCGCACGCTCGCGCCGGTGTTCTCGCCGCCGTGCTTGCGGGTGTTGGTGAGCGCCTCCTGCACGATGCGGTACGCCGTGAGCTCGACGCCGCTGGGCAGCGGGCGCGGGGTGCCCTCGACCTTGAAGTCGACCGGGAGGCCGGCCGTGCGCACCTGCTCGATGAGCTCGTCGAGCTGCTCGACGTCGGGCTGCGGGACGTACTCACCGCTCTCCTGGTGCTCGCCGGTGCGCAGCACGCCGAGCAGCCTGCGCATCTCGGCGAGCGCCTGCCGCCCGGTGCCCGAGATCGTCTCCAGGGCCTGCTTGGCCTGCTCGGGAGCCGTGTCGAGGACGTACGCGGCGCCGTCGGCCTGGACGACCATCACCGAGACGTTGTGCGCGACGACGTCGTGCAGCTCGCGTGCGATGCGGGCCCGCTCGGCCGCCACCGCGACCTTGGACTGCGCAGCGCGCTCCTTCTCCAGGCGGTCGGCGCGCTCCTCCAGCTGCGCGAAGTAGGCGCGGCGGGTGCGGATGGAGTCGCCGAGCACCCAGGCGAGGGCGAACGGCACCATCTGGAAGATCGTGAAGAAGACGCTGCCGAAGACGCCTATGTTCTCCTCCGGCCAGCGCATCGACGACAGCGGAGCCGCGCACAGACCGCCTATGAGGGCGAACCGCGAGGCCCACTTCGTGCCGTCGGCCGACGCGGTGTAGATGATCACCAGCATCGCGAAGTCGGCCGGCATCGTCTTCACGTCGAAGATCAGCTGCACGACGCCCAGCACGGCGGCGAGGATCAGCATCTTCTCGGTGTACTTGCGGCGCAGCGCCACCACGACGGACATGCCGAGGACGACGACGGCGGCCGCGACCTTTGGGTCTCTGCCTTCCACATCAGCCATGGAGACCAGACCGATGCCGGACATCCCGAGCAGGGCGAGGGCCCAGAAGCCATCGACCCCGGTCGGGTGTCTGCGGAGGAAGTCATAGACGCGCTGCACGTAACCCAGCGTAGGCAGCGCCACGCCCCTCCGGGGTCAACCGGAGGGCCGATCCGTACCCCGTGCATGTACTCCCCAAGGTGGAGGCCCGCTTAGCCTTCTCGCGTGACGAACGAGGTCCGGGGTGAGCGGCAAGACGTACGGCGTGGCTGGCGGGAGGCCATGGAGGCCGCGCTGTACGGGCCTGAGGGCTTCTATCTGCGCCCCGAAGGACCCGCGGGACACTTCCGGACATCGGTGCACGCCTCGCCGCTCTTCGCGGGCGCGGTGGCCCGGCTGCTGTGCCGCGTGGACGAGGCGCTCGACCACCCGGACGAGTTGGCCTTCGTCGATCTTGGCGCGGGCCGCGGCGAGTTGACCGCGGGCGTCCTCGCCGCGCTGCCCGCCGACGTGGCGGCACGCGCGCGTGCCTGTGCGGTCGAGCGGGCCGAGCGCCCGGCGGGACTCGACCCGCGCATCGAGTGGCGCGACCAGCCGCCCGCCGGCGTCACCGGCCTGCTCTTCGCCAACGAGTGGCTGGACAACATCCCCCTGGACGTCGTCGAGGTGGACCCCGAGGGCCTGGGGCGACGCGTACTCGTACAGGACGACGGAACCGAATCCCTCGGCGACACGGTGGAGGGCGCGGACGCCTCCTGGCTCGCGCGCTGGTGGCCGCTCGCCCCGGAGCCGGGCCTGCGCGCGGAGATCGGCCGCCCCAGGGACGAGGCGTGGGCAGCGGCCGTGGCGACACTGACGCGCGGTCTTGCCGTGGCGGTCGACTACGCGCACGACCGCGCCGGGCGTCCGCCCTTCGGCACGCTGACCGGCTTCCGCGCGGGCCGCGAGACGGCGCCCGTGCCGGACGGCACGTGCGACATCACGGCCCATGTGGCGCTCGACGCGTGCGCGCTGCCCGGAGCCGCCCTGCTCGCCCAGCGCGCGGCCCTGCACGCCCTGGGCGTGAGCGGTGGCCGCCCGCCGCTCTCCCTGGCCTCCAGCGATCCGGTGGCGTACGTACACGCCCTCACGCGCGCGGGAGAGGCGGGCGAGCTGACCGCCGAGGGCGGGCTCGGAGACTTCGGCTGGCTGACCCAGCGGGTCGGAATTCCGGACCCGCTACTTGTCGATGTCGCCGACCACGAAGAACAGTGACCCCAGGATCGCCACCATGTCGGCGACCAGCTGGCCGGGCAGCAGTTCGGCGAGGGCCTGGATGTTGTTGTACGACGCCGAGCGCAGCTTCAGGCGGTACGGGGTCTTCTCGCCCTTGGAGACCAGGTAGTAGCCGTTGATGCCCAGGGGGTTCTCGGTCCACGCGTACGTGTGGCCCTCGGGAGCCTTGAGCACCTTGGGGAGGCGCTGGTTGATCGGCCCCTGCGGCAGCTCGGCGAGCCGCTCCAGGCAGGCGTCGGCGAGGTCGAGAGCGTTGTGGGTCTGCTCCAGGAGCACCTCGAAGCGGGCCAGACAGTCGCCCTCCTGGCGCGTGACGACCTTCAGGGTGTCCTGGAGCTCCCCGTACGCGAGGTACGGCTCGTCACGGCGCAGGTCGAAGTCGACTCCGGAGGCGCGTGCGATGGGACCGCTCACTCCGTAGGCGTGCACCGCCTCCGGGGAGAGCACGCCGACGCCGCGCGTACGGCCCCGGAAGATCTCGTTGCCGAGGACGAGCTTGTCGTACACGTCCATGCGGGAGCGGACCGATGCCACGGCGCCACGCGCGCGTGAAGCCCATCCGGCGGGCAGGTCCTCCTTGAGGCCGCCCACGCGGTTGAACATGTAGTGCATACGGCCGCCGGAGATCTCCTCCATCACGTTCTGGAGCTCCTCGCGCTCCCGGAACGCGTGGAACACCGGGGTGATTCCGCCCAGTTCGAGCGGATACGAGCCGAGGAACATCAGGTGGTTGAGTACGCGGTTCAGCTCGGCGAGGAGCGTGCGCATCCAGACGGCGCGCTCGGGCACCTCCATGCCGAGCATCCGCTCCACGGCAAGGACGACCCCGAGTTCGTTCGAGAACGCGGACAGCCAGTCGTGCCGGTTGGCGAGCACCACGATCTGCCGGTAGTCACGCGCCTCGAAGAGCTTCTCCGCGCCGCGGTGCATATAGCCGATGACCGGCTCCGCCTGCTGGATCCGCTCGCCGTCGAGGACGAGGCGCAGCCGCAGCACACCGTGCGTGGACGGGTGCTGCGGGCCGATGTTGAGCACCATGTCGGTGCTCTCCGCGGCGCCGCCGATGCCGAGCGTGGTCTCCGTCGTGGGGCTCATGCGCGCATTCTCTCGTACGCGCGGGCATACGCGACTGTTACGCCGGCTACGTAGGCTTGAGGCATGGAAACGGGGACGGCACAACCGGCACAACCGGCACGGCCGGCAGAGCCGGGACAGTCAGCGGCGGAGCCGGTGTGGACCGGGCTGCCAAGGGGGCTGCTACGCATGCGGCGGCTGCTCCTCGTGGTGTGGCTGGTGCCGCTCGCGGCGGCCGTCGGCGTACTCCTGTGGATCTTCACCGAGCCCGCGTGGGCGGCCTTCGCGGCCGTTCCGCTGGCCTTCGTGGCGTGGGGCTGGCCGATGCTGGGGCGCAACTGGCGCTCCTGGCGGTACGCCGAGCGGTCCGACGACCTCCTGATCAGCCGGGGCGTGCTCTGGCGCGAGGAAACGATCGTCCCGTACGGCCGGATGCAGCTCGTCGAGGTGACATCGGGGCCAGTGGAGCGGCACTTCGGCCTGGCCAGCGTGCAGCTGCACACGGCGGCCGCGGCCACGGACGCCCGGATCCCCGGCCTCATCCCCGAGGAGGCCGAGCGGCTGCGCGACCGGCTCACCGAACTGGGCGAGGCCCGCTCGGCGGGGCTGTGAGCGGCGTACAGGAGGTGACGGGGGAAGAACACGCCCCGGGCACCGAGCAGGTGCGAGAGCGGCGTCTGCACCCCGTCACGCCCCTGCGCCGGGCCTGGGCGCCGGTCGCGGTTCTCGTGGGCTTCGCGGTGCACGACCCGAGCGGCACACAGCGGAGGGTCTCCGAGCTCGCCGTGACCCAACTGCTCGCCGGAATCGCCGTCGTCCTTCTGGGCGGCGCCCTCTACGGCTTCATGAGCTGGTGGTTCACGCACTTCGCCGTCACGGACACGGAACTGCGCATCCGCACCGGCCTGATCTTCCGGCGCACCGCGCACATCCGGCTCGACCGGCTCCAGGCGGTGGACGTGACGCAGCCCCTCGCGGCCCGGATCGCGGGCGTCGCCAAGCTCAAGCTGGACGTCGTCGGGACGGAGAAGAAGGACGAACTGGCCTATCTGGGCCAGGAGGAGGCTTCCGTCCTGCGGGCCGAGCTCCTCGCGCGGGCGGCCGGTTTCGCGCCCGAGACGGCCCGTGAGGTCGGTGAGGCGCCGGTCAACAACCTGGTGCACGTACAGCCGCGCATGCTCGCGATCTCCCTGGTGCTGACCGGCACGACGTGGGGAATGCTCGTCGCCACGCTCATCGTGCCGCCCTTCCTGTGGTTCGCCACCCACAACCTGTGGACGGTCCTCGCGACCGGCCTGCCCATGCTGGGCGGCGCGTTCGCGAGCAGTGTGGGGCGGTTCATCGGGGAGTACGACTGGAAGGTGGGCGAGTCCCCCGACGGCCTGCGCATTGACCACGGGCTGCTCGACAAGGCGCACGAGACGGTGCCGCCGGGGCGGGTGCAGACGGTGCGCGTCGTGGAGCCGTGGCTGTGGCGGCGGCGTGGCTGGGTGCGGGTGGAGCTGGATGTGGCGGGCTCCTCCAACTCCGTCCTGGTGCCGGTCGCGTCGCGGGAAGTCGCGGAGTCCGTGATCGCCCGGATCCTGCCGGGCGTCCGGGTGCCGGACGCGGCCGAGCTGGTGCGCCCTCCCGCGCGGGCGGCGTGGTGCCTTCCGGTGTGGTGGAAGGGGTACGGCCTGGCGGTGACGGACACGGTGTTCGCGGCTCGGCACGGCCTGTTGCGCCGCCGCCTGTCCCTGGTGCCGCACGCGAAGGTGCAGAGCGTGCGGCTCACGCAGGGGCCCTGGGAGCGGTTCAAGGGGGTGGCGGACGTGCAGGTCGACACGGGGGCGAACAAGACAGTGACGGCTCGACTTCGTCCCTCTGGGGAGGCTGTCGCGCTGCTTCAGGCGCAGGCCGACCGGTCACGCACGGGCCGAAGGACGGCGCGTCCGGACCGCTGGATGGCGTGACGAGAAGGGCTTCTTCCCCGACCCGCCCCTTCCCGACTGTGACATTCGCGGCTCCGCCGCGTGGCGTGCCTGCGCCCCGGGCCTGGCGGGGGCTCCGCCCCAGACCCCGTACGCGATTGAGGACGAGCCCGGCAAAGCCGGTGATGACGGCAGCCAAGGCCCAGGGGCCCGCCTACGCCCGCAACGCCGTCCGCAGCTCGGCCACGTCGATCTGCTCGGTCTCGTCATGCGCCGTCAGGTCGATGACCTGGCCCACGCCCCGCTCGGCATCGCCTTCGGGCGCCTTCTTGAACTCCGCCTCGGCCTCCGCCTTGTGCACGGCGAGTGCCTCCTCGCCCACCACGTCCGCGAGGTCCACGTTCTGTACGGCCTCCAGCGCCCCGGCGGTCGCCTCGCTCTTCGTACCGAAGAAGTCGAAGCCTCCCTGGGCGGCCTGGCGGCGCCTCTGCGTGGGCGGCGCGACGGCGACCGCGCGCTCATGCCCGCCGTACCCCTCGGCCGCCCCGGGCTTCCCCCGCGCTTCGTCCCCGTCCGCGCACCGGCGGGGAGCCCCGCCCTCGGGGGAAGGCTTCGGTGTCAGCCGGTCGAGCGCCGCGTTCGCCCGGTCGTACAACGACGGAGGCGCGATCGTCCCCGGGCGCACGACGGGAGCCGGGGACTCCGCGCGAGCAGGGGCCGGCGGCAAGGCCTTCGCCGGAGCGGACGCCTCGATGGCGAGCAGCCGCCGCCCCTCAAGCGCGCTCGCCCGCTCCGTCTCCGCCGTCGCGTACCGCCGCAGCAGCGCCGCGTGTTCGTTCCGCAGGGCGGCGAGCTCGGCCCGCTTGGACCGCAGCTTCGTCTCCAGGCGGCCCCGCAGCTCGCGGGACTCGTCGAGGTCGGATTCGCACTCGGCTATCCGTTCCTCGTAGCGCCACTCGTCGCTCTTGCGGGCCCGGCCCAGCTCAGCGACCTGTTTACCGGCCGCCAGGTCCCAGCGACGCATGACGACGGAGCCCACGACGGCAGCGGCGGCCGCGGCCGCGGCGAGGCCGCGGAGCACGATGGGTTCCGCGAACAGCCAGGCGCCGCCGGCGCAGACAAGAGAGAGGCCTGCGACCGTCGAGGGAGGAAGCAGCCTGTGCAAGGGTGGGGAATGGCGGTGACGTCCACGTGGCATGGCCAGAAACTTACCGCGCGTAGGCGAACTATGGTGCCCCGCCCGCCAAAATGACAGCGCCATAGTGCTGACTTCCCACCCTTCCCGATCCTCTTCGGCCACTCAACTCCAGTTTCGGCCGAGCCACTTCGAGGACGCCCGCTTCGGCCGCGCTACTTCTTGATCAATCCCTTCGACTCCAGATAGTCCCTGGCGACATCGGCTTCCTTCTGCCGCTCCACATCGACCTTCCGGTCGAGTTCCGCGAGATCTTCCGTCGTCAGCGTCTTGGTCAGCTTCCCGAGCGCGTCGGCTATCTCCTTGCCGCCCGCGTCCTTCGCGTTCACAACCGGAAGGATGTTGTCCGCGTTCTGCAGCTTCTTGTCGTCCTCAAGGGCCACGAGACCGAAGCTGTCGAGCGTCGCGTCGGTGGTCGTGGTCAGCACCACCTGGTCCGTGCCGTTCTTGACGGCCTGCTTGGACTGCGTGGTGCCGACGCCCTTGGGGTCGATTCCCGCGACATCGATGCCGTACGTCTTCTTCAGTCCCGGAGCGCAGAACGGCCGCGACTCGCATTCATCACTCGCGGCGATCTTGACCTTCTCGCCGGACTTACCGAGATCCGAAAGCGCCTTGAGCTTGTGCTTCTTCGCGTATTCCTTGCTCACCGCGAACGCGTTCTGGTCGACCGCCTCACCCACCGGAAGCACCTTCAGGCCGCGCGGTTCGGCGAGCTTCTTCAGCGCGGCCACCGTGGCGTCCACATCATTCGAAGCGACCGGCTTCGCCTTCGGGCCGTTCTTGCCGAGGTTGAGGAACTCCGCGAGCGTCGCCGCGTATTCGGGAGCGACATCGATCGCGCCCTTCTTCAGCTCGGGTTCGTAGACCTCGCGGTTCTGGACGGTCTTGACCTCGGCGTCGTATCCGGCGTCCTCGAGCACTCCGACATAGAGCTCGGCGAGCACCTTCTGCTCGGTGAAGCGGGCCGAACCGACCACGATCTTGCCCTTGTCGCCCGCCTTGTCCGAGCCGCCCTTGCCGTCCTTCTCCAGGCTGTCCCCACCGCACGCGGTGAGCCCCGCAGTCAGCGCCACGACGGCCGCGGCCGCCCCTGCCATCCGTCGCGCGCGACGCGTTGTGCTGTTCATCGGTGAACCACCATTTCGAAAGCCATGGGACACGAAAGCCCTGGGAAACACTGGAAACTGCCGCTCGGAGATCACTGCGCGACCCCCGAGCGCCCTCGCATGGGATTGAAGACCTTGCCCACCACGACGAGCACCACCTCCACGAAGAGCGCGAGCAGCGCCACGAGCAGCGCCCCCGCCACCACCTGAGGCGTGTTCTGCAGGTTGAACCCGGCCGTGATGATCCGGCCCAGGCCCCCCTCGCCCGCCATCGCGGCCAGCGTCGCCGTGGCCACGACCTGCACGCCTGCCGACCGGACGCCAGTCATGATCAAGGGGTACGCCAGGGGAAGCTCGACCCGCGCGAACAGCTGGCGGCCGCTCATGCCCATCCCCCGCGCGGCCTCCACCACCGACCGGTCGACCTCGCGCATCCCGATGTACGCGTTCGTGAGCAGCGGCGGCACCGCGAACAGCACGAGCGCGATCAGCGTCGGCATGTCCCCGTGCTCGCCGAGCGGGGTGAGCGTGAGCAGCACGAGCACCGCGAGCGTGGGCACCGCGCGGCCGACGTTCGAGATGTTCACCGCGAGGGCGCCGCCCTTGCCGATGTGGCCGAGGTACAGGGCGATCGGCAGCGCGATCAGGCACGCGACAGCGAGGCACACACCACTGAAGTAGAGGTGCTCGGCCAGCCGGTGCCACACCCCCTTCTCGCCCTGCCAGTTGGCGGCCGTGGTCAGCCAGTCGTACGCGCCGGTTATCGCGTTCATGCAGGTTCAGCCACCTTGGCCGGGCGCTCCGCGCGGGCGGGACGGTTCGTACGGATACGGCGGACGCGCGTCCAGGGCGTGAGCCACCGCTGGAGCGCGAGCAGGAGCAGGTCGGCGACGACGGCGAGGAGCACGCAGAGCGCGGAAGCGGTGAGCACCTGCGCCTTGAAGGTCGTGTCGAGGCCGTCGAGGATCAGCGATCCCAGGCCTCCGTAGTCGACGATCGCACCGACTGTCGTCAGCGCCACCGTCGAGACCGTGGTGATGCGCACGCCGGCGAGCAACGCGGGAAGCGCGAGCGGCAGTTCGACCTCCCACAGCAGCCGCAGCGGGCCGTACCCCATCCCCTTGGCCGCGTCCCGTGCCTCCTGAGGCACGGCCTGGAGCCCCGCCAGGATGTTCCGCACCAGGATCGTCAGGGAGTACAGCACGAGGCCCGTGACGACCAGCGAGGCCGAGAGCCCGAAGAAGGGCAGCAGGAGCGAGAACATCGCGAGCGAGGGCACCGTGTAGAGCACGGTCGTCACGCCGAGGATCGGTCCTGCGAGGAAGCGCCAGCGCCGGGCGAGCAGTGCGAGCGGCAGCGAGACGGCGACACCGATGGCGACCGATGCCGCGGTGATGCCCACGTGCTGCACGGTGGCGTCGATCAACTCCTGGCTGCGGGAGCGGACGTACTCCCCGCAGATCCAGTCGTTCGTCACCAGACAGTTCTGTTCGCTCATCCCGCCCCACTCCCCCCGAGTCCCGATTCCTGAGGCCGCCTGGCGACCCTAACGCGGAGCACCGACAATCGCCGAGACTCGTCGTACTGGCGCAACATGGGCTTTACACAACGCCCGCAACAATGGGGAATCATGATCCGGTTCGAGCACGTCACCAAGCGGTACGAGGACGGCACCACCGCCGTCGACGACCTGTCCTTCGAGGTCGCCGAGGGCGAACTGGTCACGCTCGTCGGCCCGTCGGGCTGCGGCAAGACGACGACGATGAAGATGGTGAACCGTCTCATCGAGCCGACCGAGGGCCGGATATACGTCGAAGGTGACGACATATCCACCATCGACCCGGTCCAACTCCGGCGCCGGATCGGCTATGTCATCCAGCAGGTCGGCCTCTTCCCGCACAAAACGGTCCTGGAGAACACGGCGACCGTCCCGCACCTGCTCGGCGTGAAGCGCGGCAAGGCCCGCGAGCGCGCCGCCGAACTCCTCGACCTGGTCGGCCTCGACCCCGCCATCTTCGGCGACCGCTACCCCGAGCAGCTCTCCGGGGGCCAGCGCCAGCGGGTGGGCGTGGCCCGCGCTCTCGCGGCCGATCCGCCCGTGCTCCTGATGGACGAGCCGTTCGGCGCCGTCGACCCCGTGGTGCGCGAGCACCTGCAGAACGAATTCCTCCGCCTCCAGCAGGCCGTCCGCAAGACCGTCCTCTTCGTCACGCACGACATCGAGGAGGCGGTCCGCCTGGGCGACCGCATGGCCGTCTACGGAGACGGGCGCATCGAGCAGTTCGACACCCCGTCGACGATCCTGGGCGCACCGGCCAACGACTACGTGGCGGACTTCGTCGGCGCGGACCGCGGCCTCAAGCGCCTCTCCGTGACGCCCATCGAGGAGGGCGACCTGGAGCAGCCGCCCGTCCTGCACCTGGACGACCCGCTGCCCGCGAAGCTCACCGCCCGCTGGGCCGTCGTCCTGGACGGCGAGAACAACCTGCACGGCTGGATCTCCGCCGAGCACGCGCACGGCGGCCCGGGGACCGTCCGGGACCACGCACGCCGCATGGAGGCGTGGCTTCCGGTGGGCGCGACCCTGAAGCAGGCGTTCGCGACGATGCTCCAGCACGACGCGGGCTGGATCGCCGTCATCGACAAGGCCAGCGAGGGCCGCTTCCTGGGCGTCCTGACCCCGGCCCGGCTGCACGAGGCACTGCGCAGGTCGACGGCCGCGGACGCGCGGGACATCGCGCGCGGGGAGGTCGAGTTGGAGACCATCACGGCCATCGCCGGGGACTGAGGCCCTACTTGCCGTCCAGCCGCCCGCTGATCCACTCCAGCGTCGCGGGGATCTCCCGGCGCCACGTGTTGAAGTTGTGCCCGCCGCTGTCGAGCGTGATCGAGGAGACCCTGGTGGGCGACTTCACGTTGCCGATGAACTTCTCGGTGTCGCCGTAGTTGTCCTCTCCTTGTTTGCTGGTGGTGACAAGGAGGGACGTCTTGGGCGCCGGCATGTGATCGAGGTACCACATGAGGTCGGCGCGCTGCTCCAACTCCTTGTCGCCCTGGAAGAGATCGCCCGTCGTGACGTCGATGGGCGCCTTGTAGTACGCGGAGAGGCCCGCCCCGGCCGCGTACACATCGGGATGGTGCATGGCCAGCTTCAGGGCGCAGTAGCCGCCCGTGGAGTCGCCGATGACACCCCAGCTCCCCGCGGTCCGGCCCGTCCTGTAGTGCTCGGAGATGGCACCGGGCAGGTCCTTGGCGAAGAACGTCTCGGCCTGCGGGCCACCGGGGACGTCCACGCACTCGGTGTCCCGCGGCGGCGCCACGGTGGGCCGCATCATGACCAGGATCATCGGCTGCATCTTGTCCCGCCTGGCCAGCTCATGGGCGGTCTGCGGGTAGTGCAGGCCCTTGATCAGCGCCTCGGCGGTGCCGGGATAGCCGGTGAGGACCACGGACACGGGGAACGTGCGCTTCTTGTACCGCGGCTGGAAGTACTCGGGCGGCAGGTAGACGTAGGCGGGGCTCGCTATGTCCGCCTCCTTCCCGCTGACGACGACCTTCTGGATCTGGCCGCCGGTCGAAGGCCTGCCGCCGCCGGGCACGTTCACGGGCCGGGTGCTGCGCACGTCGACGGGTGTCTCGCCCTTGGCGGGATCGTGGTCGACGACGACACCGGGGCTCGTCTCCTGGCCGAAAAGGTCCGCCCACGTGGCGTAGAAACCGAACGACTGATTGGCGGCGAGACCGACCGACGCGAAGATCGCCAGCTGGGTGGCGATGAGGAGCCCGATACGGCCGCTGACGGTCCGCCAGTTCTGGCGGGCCAGGCGCGGCCAGAACCAGACCGTGCCGATGAACAGCACGACGGCGAGGACCACCGCCAACGCGAGAAGCTTGTTACTCGTCAGACCCATGGGGTGTTCTGCCTGCGCTTTCTGCCTGTTCCGTCGTTCTTTTCCAGCGGTTTTCCGGTCGGGAGTGAACCCGAGCCCCAGAAGGACCGTCCTAGAGGGCGCAATGTCGCCGGATGCCGTTTTGGTGCCGGAATCAAGGTCTCTCGCAGAACCACGGGATGCGATGTCTGTCAGGATAGATGCGGAAATGTCAGGTGCGGTTCCGGACAGTGAGGGCAGCCGCCCCGAAGGTCGGCGCCGTACCGGCGGGCTCCGTGACGGCAGCCACAGCAGACTCAGCCGACTGCTCCGCGGCCCACGCCCCGAGGCCGTGCCCACCCTCGTCGCCCGCGCCTGCACCCTCGTGGGCCTGCTGAACGTAGCGGCAGGCGTCTTCCCGCGCTTCCGGCACAGCCGCATGCACGCGATCGCCGAGGTGCTGCCCGGCGCGCTCGGCCCCTTCGCCGCCGCGCTCGCGCTCAGCTCCGGCGTCCTCCTGCTGCTGCTCGCACACGGCCTGCGCCGCCACAAGCGGCGGGCCTGGCGGGCCGCCGTGGTGCTGCTCCCGGCCGGTGCCGTGGCGCAGTTCGCGTACCGGCACTCGGTCATCGGCGTACTGATCTCGCTCGCCCTCCTGACGCTGCTGCTGCGCCATCGGGGTGAGTTCGCCGCGCTGCCGGACCCGCGCAGCCGCTGGCGGGCGCTTGCCAACTTCGTGCTCCTCGGGGCCGGTTCCATTGTCCTCGGCCTCGTGATCGTCAGTGCCCACCCGGGCAAGGTCATCGGTGACCCGGGCATCACAGAGCGCCTCGCCCACGTCCTGTACGGCCTGTTCGGCTTCGAGGGCCCGGTCGACTACTACGGACGCACGTCCTGGACGGTCGCCTACTCACTGGGCGCACTCGGCCTGCTCACGGCGATCACCACCATCTACCTGGCCTTCCGGCCCGAACACCCGGCGGCCCACCTCACCGAGGACGACGAGACGAAGCTGCGCGCCCTGCTCGACAAGCACGGCGCACGCGACTCCCTCGGCCACTTCGCGCTCCGCCGCGACAAGGGCGCCGTCTTCTCCCCCAGCGGCAAGGCCGCGGTCACCTACCGCGTCGTCTCCGGAGTGATGCTCGCAAGCGGCGATCCGATCGGTGACGTGGAGGCCTGGCCCGGCGCCATCGAACGCTTCATGGACGAGGCGAAGGCCCACTCCTGGACGCCCGCCGTCATGGGCTGCTCCGAGACGGGCGGCGAGGTCTGGACCCGGGAGACCGGCCTTGACGCCCTCGAACTGGGCGACGAGGCGGTGGTGGATGTCGTGGATTTCTCCCTGTCCGGGCGTGCGATGCGCAACGTACGCCAGATGGTCAAGCGGATCGAGCGCAATGGCTACGAGACGCGCGTACGGCGCGTGCGTGACCTCGGGGAGCGCGAACTGGAGCGGATACAGCGCGCCGCCGACGACTGGCGCGGCACCGACACCGAACGCGGCTTCTCCATGGCGCTCGGCCGCATCGGCGACCCCGGGGACGGCGACTGTCTGATCGCCACCGCCCACAAGGCAGACGCCGAACCGGGCCCCTACGGAGACCTCAAGGCCGTCCTCCACTTCGTCCCCTGGGGCAAGGACGGCGTCTCCCTGGACCTCATGCGCCGCGACCGCGCGGCCGACCCCGGCATGAACGAGCTGCTCATCGTGGCCGCGCTGCAGGCCGCGCCGAAGCTCGGCATCGCCCGTGTCTCGCTCAACTTCGCGATGTTCCGCGCGGCACTCGCCCGCGGCGAGAAGATCGGCGCGGGCCCCGTCCTGCGCGCCTGGAGGGGCCTGCTCGTCTTCCTCTCCCGCTGGTTCCAGATCGAGTCCCTGTACAAGTTCAACGCGAAGTTCCGCCCCCGCTGGGAGCCCCGCTTCGTCGTCTACCGCTCCTCCAAGGACCTCCCCCGCATCGGTTTCGCCGCCATGCAGGCCGAGGGCTTCGTCACCCTCGCACTGCCCCGTTTCCTGCGCCGGGGGAGCGCGCAGCGCCGTCCCTGCCCGCACCGCGCGGCAGAGCGCGAGGTCCGGGCGGCATAGAGCCCGCCCGCACGGGCCTAGGCTGGAGGCATGAGTACGTTGCGCGGGCGGGGATCGGTCGAGGGGCTGCCGGAGTGGGGCCGCTGTGCGGTCATGGGGGTCGTGAACGTGACCCCCGACTCCTTCTCCGACGGGGGCCGCTGGTTCGACACCACGGCTGCCGTCAAACACGGCATCGACCTGCTCGCCCAAGGCGCCGACCTGGTCGACGTGGGCGGCGAGTCGACCCGTCCCGGCGCCCCGCGCGTCGACGAGGACGAGGAGCTGCGGCGCGTGGTCCCCGTCGTGCGGGGCCTCGCGTCCGAGGGCGTGACGGTCTCCGTGGACACGATGCGCGCCACCGTCGCCGAGCAGGCACTCGCCGCGGGCGCCGTCCTGGTGAACGACGTCAGCGGCGGCCTCGCCGACGAGCGCATGGTCCCCGCGGTCGCCGCCGCCGGTGCACCCTTCGTGGTGATGCACTGGCGCGGCTTCCTCACCGACATCCACGCCAAGCCCGTCTACGAGGACGTGGTCTCCGAAGTCGTCGACGAGCTCCACGCACGCGTGGAGGCAGCCATCGAGGGCGGCATCGCCCCCGAGCGCATCGTCATCGACCCGGGCCTCGGCTTCTCCAAGGGCGTCGAGCACGACCTGGCGCTCCTGGCCCGCCTCGACCGCCTCCGCGAGCTCGGCCACCCGATCCTGGTCGCCGCTTCCCGCAAGCGCTTCCTCGGCCGCGTCCTGGCGGGCCCCGAGGGCGCTCCGCCGCCCGCCCGCGAGCGCGACGCCGCCACCGCCGCGGTCTCCGCCATCGCCGCCCACCAGGGCGCCTGGGCCGTCCGCGTGCACGAGGTGCGCGCCACCGCCGACGCCGTCCGTGTCGCACACGCCGTGACCAGCGCGGCAGGCGGCCCGCAGTGACCGCGGCCAGGACCGACGTGGAGCAGGTCGAGCTGGCCAACACGGCCTTCTACGAAGCACTGGAGCGCGGCGACTTCGACGAGCTCTCCGACCTCTGGCTGGACACGGACGCCGCTCCGGAACCGGCCGACCTCGACGGCCGGGACGACGAGGACGTCGCCGAGGACGGCGACGAGCCCGCGATCTCGTGCGTCCACCCCGGCTGGCCGGTCCTCACGGGCCGCGGCGAGGTGCTCAGGTCGTACGCGCTGATCATGGCGAACACCGAGTACATCCAGTTCTTCCTGACCGATGTGCACGTCGGGGTCGCCGGTGACACCGCCCTGGTGACCTGCACGGAGAACATCCTCAGCGGCGGCCCGCCCCCCGAGGCCGGCGGCGAACTCGGCCCGCTCGTCGGCCAGCTCGTGGTCGCCACCAATGTGTTCCGCCGCACAGTCGACGGATGGAAGCTCTGGTCGCACCACGCCTCACCCGTACTCGCCGAAACCGACGACGAAGAGGGCGAGGACTCACCCTCCTGAGTGGGTAGGGGCCGTTCCAGGAGCCCCCGCGGGCGAGGACTGTCAGTGCTCGCAGGTAGATTCGATCGAGGCTGGTGTGCCGACCGCACTCGGTGCAGGCCGCCGATAACGACGATTGCAGGAGTGATTCGCGTGGATCGTGTCGCGCTGCGCGGCCTCAAGGCCCGTGGGCACCACGGTGTCTTTCCGCGGGAACGCGAAGAGGGCCAGACCTTCATCGTGGACCTGGTCCTTGGCCTGGACACCCGTGCGGCCGCCGCCGACGACGACCTGGCGAAGACCGTGCACTACGGCGTCGTGGCCGAGGAGGTCGTGGCCGCCGTCGAAGGCGATCCGGTGGACCTCATCGAGACGCTCGCCGAGCGCATCGCCCAGACGTGTCTGAAGCACGAGGGAGTCCTGGAGGTCGAGGTGTGCGTCCACAAACCGGACGCCCCGATCACCGTCCCCTTCGACGATGTGACCGTCACCATCACCCGGAGCCGAGTATGACCGCGTTTTCCACGCAAGGGCAGAGCGACCCGACCGTCCAGCCGGTGCCCACCGCCGTGGTCGAGCAGGTCGACGCCGCCGACACCACCCTCTCCAACCCCAAACGCGCCGTGCTCTCCCTCGGCAGCAATCTCGGCAACCGCCTGGAGACGCTGCAGGGCTCGATCGACGCCCTGGAGGACACCCCCGGCCTGCGCGTCAAGGCAGTCTCTCCGGTGTACGAGACGGAGCCCTGGGGCGTCGAGCCGGGCACCCAGCCGTCGTACTTCAACGCGGTCGTCGTGGTGAAGACGACCCTGCCGCCCTCCTCGCTCCTGGAGCGGGCACACGCGATCGAGGAGGCCTTCCACCGCGTACGGGACGAGCGCTGGGCCGCCCGCACGATCGACGTCGACATCGTGGCGTACGCCGACGTCGTCTCGGACGACCCGGTCCTCACGCTCCCCCACCCGCGCGCGCACGAACGTGCCTTCGTCCTGGCCCCCTGGCACGACGTGGAGCCCGAGGCGCAGCTGGCAGGACGCGGCCCGGTCGCCGAGCTGCTCGCCAAGGTCACCCGCGATGGCGTCAAGCCCCGTGTCGACCTGGAACTCCGCCTGCCCGAGTAATCGTTAGGGTCTATCGGACCCGCACGACGAGAAGCGGATCCGTACGACGACGAAGCGATGAAGGGTCATCCGTGAAGCAGCTGCGCATCAGGACACTGGCCGGCCTCTTCGTGGTGGCCGGTGTGCTGTCCTGGGCGGGCGCCCGGCTGTGGGACTCCGTGGGCACACTCCCGCGGGTCCCGCTGGCCGCGCCCATCGTGCTCGCGGTGATCGCCGTGGTGCTGCTTGCCACGGCGCTCTCGCTGCGCTCCCGGCTGCGCGCCCAGCGCGAGCGGCGCCCCGGGGCGAAGGGCGTCGAGCCGATGATGGCCGCGCGCGCCGTGGTCTTCGGCCAGGCGAGCGCGCTGGTCGCCGCCCTGGTCGCCGGGATGTACGGCGGCACGGGCGCCTTCCTCCTGGAGTACCTGGACGTCCCGTCCCGCCGCGACCAGGCGATCTACGCCGGTCTCTCGCTCGTGGCGGGCATCGCGGTGATAGCGGCCGCCTTCTTCCTGGAGCGGGTCTGCAAGCTCCCCGAGGACGAGAACGAGGACGAGAACGGCGGGACGGCCGCGGCGGTGTAGACCGCCGGCGCTGTCGCCATCGCTGTCGCTATCGCGCCATGATCAGGCTCATCGCCTCGTTGCGCGTCGCGGGGTCGCGCAGCTGCCCGCGCACCGCTGAAGTGATCGTCTTGGCGCCCGGCTTCCGCACCCCGCGCATGGTCATGCACATGTGCTCGCACTCGACGACCACGATGACACCGCGCGGCTCGAGGATCTCCATCAAGGAGTCCGCCACCTGCGTGGTCAGCCGCTCCTGGACCTGCGGACGGCGCGCGTACACGTCCACGAGGCGGGCGAGCTTGGACAGGCCGGTGATCTTCCCGTCGGACGACGGGATGTAGCCGACGTGCGCGACGCCGTGGAACGGCACGAGATGGTGCTCACAGGAGCTCTGCACCTCGATGTCCTTCACCAGGACCATCTCGTCGTGGCCGAGATCGAACGTCGTCGTCAGGACGTCCTCGGCCTTGAGCCACAGACCGCCGAATATCTCCTTGTACGCGCGGGCCACGCGGCCAGGAGTCTCCCGCAGGCCCTCGCGGTCCGGATCCTCCCCGACCGCTATCAGCAGCTCGCGCACGGCGTTCTCGGCCCGCTTCTCGTCGAACACGCCGATCGTGCCCTCGCCGTCCAGCGTCACGGGGTCGGTCATGTGTGCCTCGTTCCTAGCGTTCCACGCATCAGTGCGTCAGTACGTACGAAAAAACTGCGCCCCCCAGGCTAGAACCAGGGGGGCGCAGCTTCCATTCCGGGCCTGCTGTGGCGGCCGGGGATCAGCTCTCGGGGCGATCCTCCTTGGTCACCTCGATGGGCGTCTCCGTCGGACCCGCGGTCACCGCGGGCGTCGCGCCGTTCGCACCGTTCGTCAGTGACAGCTCCCTGGGGGAGAGCACCGGCGGGCGGGTCGAGGGCGTGCGCCGCGAGGAACCGGTCCACGCCGGACGGGCCGGGCGCTTCACGAGGCCTGCGAAGACCTCGGCGATCTGCTCCTTGTTGAGCGTCTCCTTCTCGAGGAGCTGGAGGACCAGGTTGTCGAGAACGTCGCGGTTCTCGACGAGGATCTCCCAGGCCTCGTTGTGCGCGGTCTCGATGAGCTTCTTGACCTCTTCGTCGACCAACGCCGCGACCTCTTCGGAGTAGTCGCGCGGGTGACCCATCTCGCGGCCCAGGAACGGCTCGGTGTTGTCGCCACCGAACTTGATCGCGCCGAGCCGCTCGGTCATGCCGTACTGCGTGACCATGGCCCGCGCGGTCGCGGTGGCCTTCTCGATGTCGTTCGCCGCGCCCGTCGTCGGGTCGTGGAAGACGAGCTCCTCGGCCGCGCGCCCGCCCAGCATGTACGCCAGCTGGTCGAGCATTTCGTTGCGCGTGGTCGAGTACTTGTCCTCTTCGGGCAGGACCATGGTGTAACCCAGGGCCCGTCCGCGCGACAGGATCGTGATCTTGTGGACCGGGTCCGAGTTCGGAGACGCAGCCGCGACCAGGGCGTGTCCGCCCTCGTGGTACGCGGTGATCTTCTTCTCCTTGTCGGACATGATCCGCGTCCGCTTCTGCGGACCCGCCACGACGCGGTCGATCGCCTCGTCCAGTGCGTGGTTGTCGATCAGCTTCTTGTCGCCGCGCGCCGTGAGGAGCGCCGCTTCGTTCAGCACGTTCGACAGGTCGGCACCCGTGAAGCCCGGCGTACGCCGGGAGACCGCGCCCAGGTCGACGTCCGGGGCGACCGGCTTGCCCTTCTGGTGAACCTTGAGGATCTCCAGACGGCCCTGCATGTCCGGGCGGTCGACCGCGATCTGACGGTCGAAACGGCCGGGGCGCAGGAGTGCCGGGTCGAGGATGTCGGGGCGGTTCGTGGCGGCGATCAGGATGACGCCGCCCTTCACGTCGAAACCGTCCATCTCGACGAGCAGCTGGTTCAGCGTCTGCTCACGCTCGTCGTGACCGCCGCCCATACCGGCACCGCGGTGCCGGCCGACGGCGTCGATCTCGTCGACGAAGACGATCGCCGGGGCGTTCGCCTTGGCCTGCTCGAAGAGGTCACGCACACGCGAGGCACCGACACCGACGAACATCTCGACGAAGTCGGAACCGGAGATCGAGTAGAAGGGAACGCCGGCCTCACCCGCGACAGCACGCGCGAGGAGCGTCTTACCCGTACCGGGCGGCCCGTACAGGAGCACGCCCTTGGGGATCTTGGCCCCGACGGCCTGGAACTTCGCCGGCTCCTGGAGGAACTCCTTGATCTCGTGGAGTTCCTCGACGGCCTCGTCCGATCCGGCCACATCGGAGAACGTCGTCTTCGGGGTGTCCTTGGTGATCAGCTTGGCCTTGGACTTCCCGAACTGCATGACCCGGGAGCCGCCGCCCTGCATCTGATTCATCAGGAACAGGAAGACAACGACGATGAGTACGAAGGGGAGCAGGGAGAGCAGGATGCCGACGAACGGGTTCTGCTTCGACTCCGAGACGGTGTAACCGTCCGGGATCTTCTTGTCCTCGAACTTCTCCTGCAAGGTGTTGGCGATGGCGACGCCTTGGTCGCCGATGTAGCTCGCCTGGATCTTGCTGCTGTCCTTGACCTTCTGGCCGTCCTTGAGCTCGACCTTGATGGTCCGCTCGTCACCGGTGGTGAGCTTGGCAGACTCGACCTTGTCGTCGTTGATCGCCTGCACAACCTGGCCGGTGTCCACCGTCTTGTAGCCGCCGGACGAACCGACGACCTGCATCAACACGACCACGGCAAGGACGGCCAGCACGATCCACATGACTGGCCCACGGAAGTATCGCTTCACGTCCATCCATACGGAGCGATGACGCCCCGTCCCTCCTGCCATAGTGAGTTTGATAAAGACTGTTCTTCGGACGGTACCCCAGCATTGTCACCCGAAGCCGCACGGGACGGCTGACAAACCCGTCTTCGCATGCTTCAACGCCGGGAAACGGGTGAGGGTTCCCGGCCGCCTCCGAGGAGTTGGCCGGGAGGGCCGGGGATCAGCCGCCGTAGACGTGCGGAGCGAGGGTGCCGACGAACGGCAGGTTGCGGTACTTCTCCGCGTAGTCCAGGCCGTACCCGATGACGAACTCGTTCGGGATGTCGAAGCCGACCCACTCCACGTCGATCGCGACCTTGGCCGCCTCGGGCTTGCGCAGCAGCGTGCACACCTTCAGCGACGCGGGCTCGCGCGAGCCGAGGTTGGAGAGCAGCCAGGACAGCGTCAGACCGGAGTCGATGATGTCCTCGACGATCAGGACGTGCTTGCCCTTGATGTCGGTGTCCAGGTCCTTGAGGATCCGCACGACACCGGAGGACTGGGTGCCCGCGCCGTACGACGACACGGCCATCCAGTCCATGGTGAGCGGGGTGGACAGCGCACGCGCCAGGTCCGCCATGACCATCACTGCACCCTTGAGCACTCCGACGATCAGCAGGTCCTTGCCCGCGTACTCCGCGTCGATCTTCGCGGCCAGCTCAGCCAGCTTCGCGTCGATCTCTTCCTTGGTGATGAGCACCGACTGAAGGTCGGTGCCCATGTCTTTCGCGTCCACCCGCATCACTTTCGGTCGTCCGTCACACCGGCTGCGTGGGGCCCACGGACCCCTCGGTCAACAGCCTTGCCGGATCACCAGTCTGCCACCCTGGCGCTGAGCGACGACTTTGCCCGGGAGATTGATGGCCCCCTGGCCTCGCCAGCCCGTGATGAGCCGGTCGACCTCTTCGAGGTGCCGGGCGAACAGCGCACCGGCCGGGGCGCCCGCATCGATGGCCGCGCGGCGCACGATGCGACGGCGTACGGCGGGCGGCAGGGCGTAGAGCTTCGCGCATTCCAGGAGTCCGGCCGCGTCGCGCACGGAGGCTTCCGCCTGTGCGGCCCAGTGGTCCAGGGCGTCGGCGTCATCCCGGGACAACTGGGCCGTACGGGCGAGGGCCTCCACGACGCCCTTGCCGAGCGCCTTCTCCAGGGCGGGCAGGCCTTCGTGCCGCAGCCGCGAGCGTGTGTAGGCGGGGTCGGTGTTGTGCGGGTCGTCCCAGACGGGCAGCGACTGGACCATGCAGGCCTTGCGGGCGGTCTGCCGGTCGATGTGCAGGAAGGGGCGGCGGTAGCGCCGGTCGGCCCCAGAGCCGCCGGACACGGCCGCCATCCCGGACAGGGAGCGGATGCCGGAGCCGCGGGCGAGACCGAGCAGGACGGTCTCCGCCTGGTCGTCACGGGTGTGGCCGAGCAGGATCGCTGCGGCGCCATGGCGATCGGCTACGGCGTCGAGCGCTCCGTACCTCGCGTCGCGGGCCGCGGCCTCGGGGCCGCCGTCCCGGCCGACGTCGACGGCGACGGACTCGATCGGGTCGAGGCCGAGGGCGGTGAGCCGCGAGACGACCTCGGCGGCGCGCAGCTCGGACCCGTCCTGCAGTCCGTGGTCGACGGTGACGCCGCCGGCGCGGATACCGAGCTTGGGGGCCTCGAAGGCGAGGGCGGAGGCGAGCGCCATGGAGTCGGCGCCGCCGGAGCACGCGACAAGCACGAGTGGCGACGTGGCCTGCTCGTGTGGAGGGTGGGGGTGAGCGGGGCGTGAGGGGACGTGCTCGGGGCTGCGCTGTGCTTCGGGGCGCTGTAGGTCGGCGCGATGGGCGTCGGTGCGCTGTACGTCGGTCAGTACGTCGTGGAGTACGCGGCGGACCGCCAGGCGTATCGCCGCGACCGCAGGATGGGGACCCATGTCCGGTTCCCTTCATGAAGTTCGGGGGTGAGCCTCGGACCTGTCACTCAGGACCACACTCGGGAGATCGGGCCTCAGGCAGATCCCACGAGGTTAGTCACGCAGAGTGTGTCGATGGTGACAGAGCCGAGCCGTTCCCCGAGCATTGCACGCCTACCCATGGCTCACGGTCCCTCGGACGGGTGATTGCGGGGGCGTTCGCCTGCCATCGGCCGCAACTCGCTCCCTTAGTGCCCTCACTCTCCCTTACGGTGCACCCGCGCGACCCAGTCCGCCGGTTTGGCGATCTCCGACTTGGTGGGCAGCGTGTTCGGCGAAGTCCACACCCGGTTGAAGCCGTCCATTCCGACCTCGCCCACGACCGCGCGCACGAAACGCTCGCCGTCGCGGTATTGGCGCAATTTCGCATCGAGGCCGAGCAGCTTGCGCAGGGCCTGGTCGAGGCGGCTCGCCCCACGGGCCCTGCGCTGCTGGAACTTCTCCCGGATCTCGCCGACGGAGGGCACCACATCAGGGCCGACCCCATCCATCACGAAGTCGGCATGCCCCTCGAGGAGCGACATGACGGCCGTGAGCCGAGCCAGGATCTCGCGCTGGGCGGGGGTCTGCACCAGCTCCACGATGGAGCGGCCCCCGTCGTCCTCCTCGCCCTCGGGGCGGCCGCCCGCGAGGGACTGGGCGGCTTCCCTGATGCGCTCCAGGACCGTCATCGGGTCGACTTCGGTCTCGGAGAGGAATGACTGGATCTCCCCCTCCAGGTGGTCCCGCAGCCAGGGCACGGCAGAGAACTGCGTGCGGTGCGTCTCCTCGTGCAGGCACACCCAGAGCCTGAAGTCATGGGGGTCCACGTCGAGTTCGCGCTCGACGTGCACGATGTTCGGCGCCACCAGGAGGAGCCTGCCGCCGCCGTGCTCCCCCGCGGGGAGGTCGCGGGTGGCCGGGGCGAAGGTCTCGTACTGCCCGAGGACGCGCGAGGCGAGGAAGGAGAGCAGCATCCCGAGCTCCACGCCCGTCACCTTGCCGCCGACCGCGCCGAGCACGGCGCCCCCGGGGCCGCTGCGCCGGTCCTGCATCTTGTCCAGGAGTGGCTTGAGGATCTCCCGGAACCCGGCGACGTTCGCCCGGATCCATCCGGCCCTGTCGACCACGAGCACCGGGGTGTCGTGGATGTCCTCCGTGCCCATCCGGGTGAAGGAACGGACGTGCTCCTCCGAGGACTTCGCATGCTTCCGGAGCTCGGCGACGATGGCCCGCGCCTCGTCCCGGCTCACTTCTGGACCCGGCCGGACGAGCCGGGTCGCGGTCGCCACCGCGAGATTCCAGTCGACCATCTCCGCACCACCGATGCTCGTCATGCGTCAACGGTACGTGGTCGGCTCCAACTGCGGAGGGGGTTGAGCCCCGAGATTGCCCCACTTCGGACCCGTAGGGGTCACCAGGAGACGCCTACACCCCGAGCCCACCGCTCCCACCCCACC
>NZ_BAAAUG010000075.1:0-2439 GCF_039533825.1 Streptomyces rectiviolaceus | reverse complement strand
CCCTGGGGTTCGCCGGGTGGTTCGGCGGCTTCGGCGGGCCTGCGGCACGCGGCGGAGACGGCGAAGGCCGCGCAGGGCCTCATCGACCGCCCCTGGTACGACGCGCGGCGCCTGGACATAGATCTGCTGCTGTGGCGCCTGCACAACTACGACGACTCGGCGCTCGCGGCGTTCGTGGACCGCGCGATCGGCCCACTGCGCACCCACGACCAGCGCTCGAAGCCGCCGCTGCTTCCGACCCTGCAGACGTATTTGGCCCACGCGGGACGCAAGGCGGAGACGGCGCGCGAGCTGCATCTGAACCGTCAGACGCTCTACAACCGCCTCGCCAGGATCAGTGAACTCCTCGGCACGGACCTGGACGACCCGCAGACGGTGCTCGCGCTGAGTCTGGCGCTGCGGGCGCGCCGACATGTGGCGTAGGGGCCGCGGGCCTCAGGGCTACATCGCGAACGGCTGCGTCAACTCGTCGTAGACGCTCAGGACTTGGGTGACCGTCTCGTCCTCGGTCGGCCACGTCGCCGCCTGGGCCGTGCCCTTGTCCTTGAGCCGCTCCCTGAGTCCGGGGTCGGCGAGGAGGCGCGCGACGGCGGTGGCCAGGGCCTCGGCGTCGCCGTACGGGACGAGCTCGGCCGCGTCGCCGACCAGTTCGGGGATGCCGCCGACGGCGGTCGCGACGAGCGGCACGCGCGCGTGCAGGGCCTCCTGGGCGAGCACGGAGCGGGATTCCCAACTGCTGGGCAGCACCACGAGATCGGCCGCCGCGAGCATCTCGGGGACGTCGTCGCGCCGCCCGACGAGCCGGACCGGAAGGCCTTCGCCCTCGATACGGCGCTGCAGGGCGCCGCGCTCGGGCCCTTCACCGGCGATGACGAGGAGCGGCAGGGGGTCGAGGTGCCGCCATGCCCGCGCGGCCTCCAGGAGGACGTCGTAGCCCCGCTGCCGTTCGAGCGCGCCGACCGTGACGATCAACGGCCGCCCGACGGCACCGAGTTCGGCGAGGGCCTTGTGGCGAAGGCCATCGGCGTCCTCGACCGCACCGGCCGCACCGGCCGCCGCGTGCGGTGCGGGGAACGTGACGGGGGCGAGGCGGGCGTCCCGCGCGCCCCTGCTGCGGGCGCGGTCGACGAGGTCGGACGAGGTGCCGAGGACCACGGCCGCGGCCTTGGCGACGCGCCGCTCCAGGAGGTGCAGGACGCGGGCTCGCGCCCCTTCCGCGTGCGCGCGGGTGTGCCAGGTGACGACGAGGGGGATGCGGCGGCCGGTGAGCGCGAGGGCGGCACGGAGCGCGGCATGCATGCCGTGCGCGTGCACGAGGTCGGCGTCGGCACAGGCCAGTCGGAGGGAGGCGACGGATGCGGGGTCGCTGCTGCGGGGTACGTGGACGTGCTGGGCGCCGGTGCCCGTCAGGTCGTAGGCGCTGGCCGCCTCGGAGGGGGCGCACACCGTGACCCGCACGCCCCGCGCCGCGAGGCCCGCGGCGAGCGACCTGACGTGGGAACTGCTGCCCGCGCTGCCACCGCCCAGGACTTGCACGGTGTGCAGCGGGGTCTGACCGTGCGGTGAGTGGCTGCTCACGTGGCTCACGTAGCCGGGGCTCCTGGGTCGGCGTCGGGGGGCTGCGCCAAGGATGCCAGTCCGTACGGACGTTCCGGCACCGCCGAAAGGTCTCTTCCGTGTCCGGGCGGGCAACTCCCTGACCCGGATCACCCACACGGGTGAGGACAACGGGGTTTCAGCACCGCGGACGATCTGCGGCCCCCGCATCTTCGCAGCGGGGACGTGCGGGGCGAAAGACTTTCAGAAGGCTCGGCGTGGCACGGCCGCGGGCTCCGTCGCGGATCCCGCCGTGAGGCTTCGCTTCCGGGCGGCCGAGACGACGCTAGCCCAGGCCCCTCACGGCGGCACTGACCCTCTCTCCGTAAACGGCGGCCGCCACCAGCCCCGCCGCGTGGGCCGCGTCCCCCGCGCGGCCGTTGCCCGCCGCGATGGCTGTACCGAGCGCCGCGCCCAAGGCGTGCGCTCCGGCGTCGCCGATCATGGCGCGCTCCCCCAGGTCCTCCGGGAGCACGGCCACGGCGGCCCCCATGGAGGCGGCAGCGAGGACCCCGCCCGTGCCCTGGCGCAGCAAGCCCGGAGCTCCCAGCGCCACCACGGCTCCGGCGGCCCTTCCCGGGCGTACGTCCACGAGGTTGACGAAGTGGGCGGTGCCCGCGATCACGACGCCCGCAAGGACCTTGTCCACCGGCCGCTCCTTGAGCAGCGCACCGGCGGCGAGACCGGCCGCGGAGATCCCGAACAACTTGACGGCCCCACTGGTCACTTCGCCGTCCCGCAGCGCGCCCAGGTGCGCACGGAAACCCCGGCGCGGATCACCCTCCCCCGCCACGTCGTCGTACGCCCCGCACGCCCCCGCGGAGAGGACGGCGAGCGCGGCGA
>NZ_BAAAUG010000074.1:259-35333 GCF_039533825.1 Streptomyces rectiviolaceus | reverse complement strand
CACGCACCCGCTTCTGCAGATCCACGATGTTGGCCGGGTCCAAGGGGTTGGCCTCGTGGTTGGGGAACGTGCCGTCCAGCTCGAAATACATCGGCACCAGCGTGAGCGGCAGGCCCTCGAAGACCGTCGGCACCGTGTGCCCGCCCATGCCGTTGCCCGCGTCCACGACGACCTTGAGGGGGCGGCTGGAGGTCAGGTCCACCAGACCGCGCAGATGCGCCGCGTAGTCCTTGAGGGTGTCGCGCCCGGTGAGCGTGCCGGGCGTGGCCGCCGGCTCCGGGGCGCCGGACTCCGACCAGCCCTCCACCAGGGCACGGATCTCGGCGAGGCCGGTGTCCTGGCCGACCGGGGCGGCGCCCGCGCGGCACATCTTGATGCCGTTGTACTGCGCGGGGTTGTGCGAGGCGGTGAACATCGCGCCCGGCAGATTCAGCGCACCCGACGCGTAGTAGAGCTGGTCCGTCGAGCACAGGCCGATCTCCGTGACGTCGACGCCGAGCGCCGCGGCACCGCGCGCGAAGGCGCGGGAGAGGCCGGGCGACGACGGCCGCATGTCGTGACCGGTCACGATCGCATCCGCGCCCGTCACCTTCGCGAAGGCCGCACCGAACAGCTCGGCCAGCGACTCGTCCCACTGGTCCGGGACCACCCCGCGCACGTCGTACGCCTTCACGATCTGGGACAGATCAGCAGTCACGGCCAACCCTCTCTGCAGGTTCTGCGAGTTCAGCGGTTTCGGAAAGCACTCATCACGTACTCATCAAGCACTCATCGCAAGCACTCGTCGAGTACGCATCAAGTACTCGTCGGTCACCCCCAAACTACCCGCAACAGCTGACAACCAGCTGTGAGCAGCGGCAAGCCGCCGTCAGGCTCACCTCACGGCAGCATCCAGCCGAGCACCACCGTGCTCTGCCCCACCACGATCAGACACATCACCAGCAACAGGCCGAGGCTCCAGGGCAGCACCTTGCGCAGCAGATCGCCCTCCTTGCCCGCGAGTCCGACCGCCGCGCACGCGATCGTCAGGTTCTGCGGGGAGATCATCTTGCCGAGCACACCGCCCGAACTGTTGGCGGCGGCGAGGAGTTCGGGCGAGAGCCCGGACTGCTGGGCGGCCGTCACCTGGAGCGCGCCGAAGAGCGCGTTGGCCGAGGTGTCGGAGCCGGAGACCGCGACGCCGAACCAGCCGAGCACCGGCGAAAGGAAGGCGAGCCCCGCGCCGGCCGCCGCCACGAAGTGGCCGATGGTGGCGGCCTGCCCGGACAGGTTCATCACGTACGCGAGAGCGAGCACGGAGGTCACGGTGAGGATCGCGAACCGCAGTTCGTGCACGGTCGCCAGCCATTCCCGCACCGCCACGCGCGCGTGCACGCCGATGACGGCCGCCGTGCCCACACCGGCGAGCAGCACGAGCGTCCCGCCCGTCGCCACGAGCGGCAGCGAGAAGAGGTTGCCGCCCACCGGCTCACCGTCGGGAGCGGCGACGTTCAGGAACGGCCAGTCGAAGGTCTGCGTCGCCTTGGCCAACAGGTCTTTCACCGGCGGGATTTGAGCGAACGAGAAGATGGCGACGATGAGCGCGTACGGGGCGTAGGCGCGCAGGATCTCGGGGCGCGGGTCGTCGTGGTCCAGGTCTTCGCTGCGTACGCCGGTCAGGACCGCGACGCGTACGGGCTCCGCGGCGGGCTTGCGCGCGCTCGGCACCGCCATCAGCGCGCCCGCTCCGGCCAGCGCCGCCCCGATGTCGGCCAACTGGGCGGAGACGTAGTTGGAGGCGGCGAACTGCGCGACGGCGAAGGCGAATCCGCACACCAGGGCGGGCACCCAGGTCTCGCGCAGACCGCGCCGCCCGTCCACGAGGAAGACCAGGAGCAGCGGTACGACCAGAGCGAGCAGCGGGGTCTGGCGGCCGACGACCGAGGCAACGGTGTCCAGCGGAAGCCCGGTGACCTGCGCGAGCGTCACGACGGGGGTGCCCATGGCGCCGAAGGCGACGGGCGCGGTGTTGGCCACGAGGGCGACGACCGCGGCCTTCACGGGGTCGAAGCCGAGCGCCACCAGCATCACCGCGGAGATCGCGACGGGCGCCCCGAAGCCGGCGAGCGCCTCCAGGAGCGCCCCGAAGCAGAAGGCCACGACGAGTGCCTGGATGCGCGGATCGTCCGAGAGCCGTCCGAAGGAACGGCGCAGGATGTCGAAGTGCCGGGTGCGGACCGTCATCCGGTACACCCACAGGGCGTTGACGACGATCCACAGGATGGGGAAGAGCCCGAAGAGGGCTCCTTGCGCGGCGCCGGACGCGGTCTGGCCGAGCGGCATCCCGTACGCGACCCAGGCGACCAGGGCGGCGACGCCGAGGCCGATGAGGCCCGCGTGGTGGGCCTTCATCCGGACGGCGCCGAGCAGGACGAGAACGGTGAGGAGGGGCAGGGTCGCGATGAGGGCGGACAGGCCGAGCGAATCGGCCACGGGCTCCAGCTGCTGCACGTACACGGATGGCTCCCCGGTTTCCGTGATGCGGAAAGTGATCTCTCACGAGTGGGGGAATGGTCGTGTCGGCGACATGGGCACGTCAATGGGTCGCGCGTGAGAAGTTGTTCAGAAATCAACGATAGGAATCGACGACAGGAGACGACAGGAATCGACGACGGGGGTCTACGGAGAGGGCCGCTCAGGAATCAGGAGTCCGGTGAGCGCAGCACCCGCAGATGGCCGCGGCGCGCGACCTCCATCGGATCCGCCCTGCGTGCTCCGCCGCCGGCCTCCGCCGCGCGCTCCTGCGGGCGGGCCGCCTCGCGCACCGCGTTGGCGAGCGCTTCGAGGTCGTCACCGCTGGGGCGGGCCGGACCGGAGGCGTCGGCGAGCCGGACGACCTCCCAGCCGCGGGGCGCGGTGAGGCGCTCGGAGTGCTCGGCGCACAGGTCGTAACAGTGGGGTTCGGCGTAGGTGGCGAGGGGGCCGAGGACCGCGGTCGAGTCGGCGTAGACGTACGTCAGCGTCGCGACGGCGGGACGGCCGCAAGCGGTGCGCGAACAGCGACGTACAGGGCTCACGATGTTGGACGGTACCGCACTCTTGAGCGGGCCGCGACGACTCTCCGCGAGGTCACCCCACCGTGTCGTGCTGTGATCCCCGCCACGGCGCGCTCGCGCGACGCCTCGCTGACCTGCGGTGACACAAGAGGCCTGGGTGACCAGTGGTGTTGAATCCGGTCACCACTTGGCGCAAATCCCGTCATTCATCGCGAGATCGACGGTCCAGGAGAGATACGGAATCGGGCCCAAGGCTGGCCGGAATGGTCATCGGGCGACATGGGCGCGCGCCGCACAGAAGCCGTACAGAAGCCAGGCGGAAGCTGTGCGGAAACGGCGATCTCGAGGACTACTCTTCGTCAGTGATGGACGACCCCGTACAGCCCCGCACCGCAGACCCGAGGCCCCGCCGCCGCGACCGCCACGGCAGGGGCATGCGCGGCCCCGTCGCGCCGCCTCAGGTGCCGCTGTCCGCCAGCCGCGCCGAGGTCTTCACCGACCTGGTGCAGGACTCCGTGGAGCGCATCGAGCGTCGGTGGCCGCAGCTGAGCGAGATCGAGTTCCTGGTGCTCGAGGTTCCCGCGCTGGGGCGTGGCGGCGGTGCGGGCGAGGACGACTGGAGCGACGACGTCGTGCCGCTCGGGGGCACGATCGAGGCCTCCGAGGATCGGCCCGCCCGGGTGGTCATCTACCGGCGCCCGGTGGAGATCCGGACCAAGGGACGCGAGGAGCGGGCCGCGCTCGTCCACGAAGTGGTGGTCGAGCAGGTCGCCGAGCTCCTCGGGCTCTCGCCCGAGTCGGTGGACCCGCGGTACGGGGAAGACTGACGCTCCCCAGCTCCCCAGCTCCCCGACTCCCCGGCTCCCCCGCCAGGCCCGGCACCCGGCACGGGCACCGGCACCCGGCCGCGCAGGCCTACTTCTGCAGCACCTTCAGATCCTGTTCCGCCTTCGGCACCGACACCGTTCCCCTGTCGTCCGGCATGGTCTGGACGGTGAACATCGGGACGCCGTCCTCCGGGGCCTCCAGCATGCGGGAGGCGTAGACATCCGCCCCCGACACCGGTTCCACCGTGAGCGCGTACGTGCCCTTGAGGCCGCTCGGGACGGGCGGCTTGATCCCCAGCGTCGTGCCGCCCTTGACCGAGTACGTCTTGCTCGTCGACGAGCCGCCCTCGCTGCCCTGAGACGCCGTGACCCGCACCTTCCCGGTCTTGCCGGGGGCGACCAGCGACAGCGTGGAGCCCTTGGCCCTGTTGTCGGCCACCGTCGCGCGCGTGCCGATCGCGTTCGTGGCGGGGATGAACGCCGTCTCCTGGTCGGCGCCCTTGCCCCGGGTCACGCGCAGGGCCGCCACCACCGGCGCCGCGTCCTCGGTCGGCGTCAGGATCAGTGAGCCCGCCTCGCCCTTGGTGACGTCGCCGAGGTCGACGGCGGTCGTCATGCCGGACTTGACGTGCAGGTTCGCGTGTCCGGCCGGGCTGATCGAGCCGGAGGGGGCGGCCAGTTGGACCTTCAGGTCGGCGTCGTCGGCGCCGGGCGCGAAGGCCACGAGACGTACGGACGTGGCGTCCTTGGGGATGCCGGGCAGGACCACGCGGCTCGCGGGATCGGCGGACGCGGGCAGCCAGTCGCCGCCGAGCTTGTCGTCCGATGACTGCACGGCGGCCGCGACCCGGCCGCTGCGCGCGGTCACGTGCATCGTCAGGTTGGTCTGCTCCTTGGGCGAGAGCGTGGACAGCAGGACCGGGACGCTGGAGTGCGGCTGGACCTGGATCGCCTCCCCCACCTCGGTCTTGATGCCGCCGTCCTTGCCGTACAGCTCGATGTCGACGACGGCCGCCGAGTCGTCGGGGTTGGTCAGGTGGACGTAGTCGCTGCGGTCCTCGTCGGTGCTCGCGCCCGGGAACCAGAAGTCCGTGTCGGGCGCCGTGCAGTTGGCGCCCTGGATGCCGCGTCCGCTGCCCACCGAGTACTTGGTGGTCTGCTGGACGGTCCAGCCGGGGGCCAGTTTGCCGTCGGCGGTGCCGAGCAGCGCGGGTGAATCCCCTCCGGACTCCTCGCCGGTGACGGGCTTGCCCGGTGCCTTCGGCGTCAGGAAGGGCTTGACGGCTTCCTTCTTGTCCTTGCCGCCACCCTTCGGGGCGTCCGTCAACTCCCTGGTGGCGGGCAGCAGTTCCGCCTTGCCCGCGTCTCCGGAGTTCTTGCCCTCGGGCGTGAACGCCGTGTACGAGGTCTCGGCGAGGTCGGACGAACTGGGCACCGGGCAGAGCAGGCTCGTGCGCTCGACGGGCAGCCGCGCGGCCGCCTTCGCGCCGTCGTCGCCGCTGCCGTCGGGCGCGTTGGCCGCGGCGTGTTCGGTGACGGCGGCGAGCGCGGCCGCGGTGGCGATCAGGGACTGGGTCGTGCGGTTCACTGCTGGCTCCCGTCGGGGCGCTCACTGTCGGTGCCGTGCGGCGGCTGCGGGGGCTGGGGCGGCATCGGGGGCTGCTGCCCGTACATGGCGTCGTACGACTGCCCGTACTGCTCGCCGCCGCCTTGCGTGCCTCCGTAGGCGTACGGGTCGTACTGGCCGCCCTGGTAAGGGTCCTGATACGCCAACTGGTCAGCCTGGTCGTAGGCACCCGCCGGATACTGCGCGTCCTGGTACTGCTGCTCGCCTTGGTACGTGCCGTAGTCGGCGCCCGGCTGGGCGGGGGCCTCCCACTCGTCGTACGACTGCGACTGCTGCTGCGGCACCGCCGCGTAGGCCTCCTCCTCCGGAGGAGGGGGCGGCGTACCGGCGTCGTCCTGACCGGCGCCTGCCTGCGCGGCGTCCTGCTCGGCCTGAGCGGCCCGCAGCCTGCGCGCCCTGCGCCCCTCGCCCTCGACCGGCTGGGCCGGGATGACGGGCTCGTCGGGGAGGTCGTCGTCCACGTCACGGCGGCGTCCGGGAAGGGCCATGACCACCAGGACCACGGCGAGCGCGCCCTGGGCCCACAGCCATCCCGTGTGGCCGGCGGGCGATTCGTGGACGACGTCCAGGCGGCCGCCCGATGCGGGCAGGTCGAAGCCCTGCGCCCAGCCGTCCAGCGTGGTCCTGGTCAGCGGGCGGCCGTCCAGGGTCGCCGTCCAGCCGTCGTCGGCCGCGTCGGCGAGCCGCAGGGTGCGGCCCTCGTCGCCGGACGGGATGTTCGTGTGCAGCTCTACGGGGCCCGCGGCGACCGGCAACGGGTCGCCGGACGCTGGCACGATCGCGGCGCGCGCGACCTGCCGGTCCACGCGCCACAGGGCGCTGCCGTCCTCCTGGCTGAGCCGGGTGAGGCCGGGCGTGGAGTCCAGGGTGCGGTTCATCTGGCGGGGCGCTCCGTCGCGTACGAGGACGTAGCGCACGGCGAAGCCGCCGAGCTGGTCGGCCTGGTCGGCGCCGGAGCCCGCGAGGAGCCTGGCGACGATCTTGTCGAGCTGCTTGTTCGAGCCGCCCGCGTCGGCGAGCTCGGCGTCACCGAGCCGGGCGCCCGATCCGCGCACCAGCGTGTACGCGACCTGGGCGGCCGAGTCGCTGTCCAGGACGAGCGTGCGGGCCTGGTCCTGCGTGCCGCTCTCCTCGGCGACGAACGCGGGCACCTGCACCGGGTCGCGCCGCTCCAGGGGACCGTCGGCGCCCCGGATCATCCACCCGGCGGCGACGAGCAGCAGCCCCGCCGCCGCCGCGAAGGCGATGAGGACGGCGACCGGCTGGCGCCAGCCGAAGCTCTGCTCGGCGACACGCGTGCGTGCACCGTCGGCGCCGAGCGCGGCAGCGGCCAAAAGCGCGATGCCGTAGCCGAGGGTCGCGGGGCCTGCCCACGCCGAGCTGTTCGAGAGCGCCGCGAAGACCAGCGAGACCAGCGCGACGACCCAGGCCGTACGGACCGCGGACTGCCGCTCCGTGCGCATCAGCGCGGCCAGTGCGGCGAGCACGATGCCGATGAGCAGCAGCCCGTCCACGGTCCCGGGGCCGCCGGGGCTGCCCCCGAGCAGGTCGAGGCCGGTCGCGGAGCCTGTGCCGAACTCGAGCCCCGCCTCTCCGAAGAAGCCGAAGGGCAGCAGCGAGAGCGACCAGGGCGCCAGGATCAGGAGCGGGGTCCCGAGCGCGGCGAGGAAGCGAAGGCCGTACGCCGTGATGTCGCCCCTGCGCACCACGAGGAGCGCGAGGCCGAGCACCAGGGCGATCGGCCACACGATGGGCGTGAAGGCGGTGGTGAGCGTCAGGAGCAGGGCGAACGCCCACGAGGCGCGCCAGCTCCCGCGGTGGCCCGCCGAAGAGGTCAGTCCGCTCGCCGCGATGCCCGCGCGCGCCATGAGCGGCAGCAGGATCGCGAGGACGGCGGTGCCGATGCGCCCGCCCGCGAGCGCGCCCGTGGCGGCCGGCAGGAAGGCGTAGGCGACCGAGGCCCAGGCGCGAAGGAGGCGCGACTCGACCAGCGGCCGTGAGGCGAAGTAGGCGGCGAAGCCGGCCAGCGGCACCGAGCCGACGAGCAGCACCGTGACCGCGAGCCCGGTGGACCCGAACAGCAGGGTGGAGAGCCCCGCGACGAGCGCGAGATAGGGCGGCGCCGACTGCGTGCCGCCGGTCCCGACCGGGTGCCAGGCGTCGAGATAGCGCGCCCAGAGGCCCGAGGAGTCGCCGGGTGCGGGGAGCAGCGCGCCGCCCGCGAGCGCACCGCTGCCGAGGAGTTCGCGGCAGGCGATGAGCGAGGCGAATAGCAGCACCACGAAGACCATCGGTCCCGGCTTGCGGGCCATGCGCTTGAGCCGCGCGAACTGCTCGACCTGGAGGAAGTCCGCGTCGTCTCCGCCGGGGCCGGACTCGACGGCGCCGTGCCGCCCCGCGCCGGTGACGGCCTCGGGGTCGGAGCGGCCGACGACATTGCCGGCGAGCTGTTCGACGGTGGCGCGCACGGTGGCGCCCGGCGGCGGGAAGAGCGGCCTCATCTCGGCCGGTTCGAGCGCCGGCTTTCCGCGCTGCTTACGGGCGCTGACGATCCGTCCGGGCCGCAGCAGCGTCCCCAGGAGACCGGCGACCTCGTCGACCGCCTGGCCCGGGACCTTGCCGACCAGATACGCGAGGGTGCGCAGCAGGGTGCCCACCACGAGCCGGAAGAGCACCCAGGGCAGCACGGCCGTACGGGCGTTGACGAGCAGGGTGTAGGCGGCGCCCGCCTTGTCCACGCGGTGCGGCGACGTCGACGTACGCCCGACGCAGTCGACGGTGCGGCGCTCGCGCGAGGAGGCCTCGGCGTGCCGCACGACGGCTTCGGGGGCGATGAGGACGCGGTGTCCTGCGTTCTGGGCGCGCCAGCACAGGTCGACGTCGTCCCGCATGAGCGGCAGGCGCCGGTCGAAACCGCCGAGTTCGTCGAAGACATCACGCCGGATCAGCATGCCCGCGGTGGACACCGAGAGCACGGGCCGTACGTGGTCGTGCTGGCCCTGGTCCTGCTCGCGCCGGTCGATGCCGGTCCAGCGGCGGCCGCTGTTGGCGATGGAGACGCCGACCTCCAGGAGCTGGCGGCGGTCGTACCAGCCGCGCAGCTTGGGGCCGACGATCGCGACGTCCTTGCCGATCTCGCGTTCGTTCTCCACGGCGCGGAGCAGTTCGAAGAGGGCGCCGGGCTCGGGCGCGCAGTCGTCGTGCAGCAGCCACAGCCACTGCTCGGGCTCGCCGTGCGGCAACTCCGGGAGGTCGTAGGCGTCGTCGCGCCAGGACCGGCTGACCGGGTCCCAGCCGCTGGGGCGCTTCAGATAGGGCAGCTCTTCCGGGGTCAGCACACCGGCGATGCGGTTCGCCTCGTCGACGGCGGTGCCGAAGCCGGAGCGCCGGGCCAGGTGCAGGACGCGGTCAGGGCCGAGTGCCTCGGTGACCAGGCGGGCGGAGTCGTCCGCGCTGCCGGTGTCCGCGGCCACGGCGTTCTGCACCGGGCGCTCCTGGCCGAGCAGGCCGGCCAGGGCGTCGGGCAGCCAGCGGGCGCCGTCGTGGGAGACGATCACGGCGGTGACGACGTGCCGCGGGAACTCAGGGGCGGCAGCGTCGTGGTGACTGGCTGCCGGATGGCTGTGCACGGACATCGAGGTACGGGCCCCGGTTCGATGGACTGCGGTGGACGCCTGCGCTTCATGGGGGCGCCGGGGCGTCTCGGACGGGGCCCCACACTAACGGCTGGCATCACAACAGCCCGCCGCCTGTGGATAACCCACGGGCGACGGGCTGTTCCTTACGTAGGGGTGTGTGCCGTTTGTTCGGGCGGAACCAGCTGGTGTTCAGACGGCGGCCTTCTTCAGACGGCGGCGTTCGCGCTCCGAAAGGCCGCCCCAGATACCGAACCGCTCGTCGTTCGCCAGTGCGTACTCAAGGCATTCCGAGCGAACCTCACAGGCGAGACAGACCTTCTTGGCCTCTCGCGTGGAGCCGCCCTTCTCGGGGAAGAAGGACTCGGGATCGGTCTGGGCGCACAGCGCGCGCTCCTGCCAGCCGAGTTCCTCGTCCGCGTCCTCGACCAGCAGTTCCTGAACCAGCTCGGTCATGTGCGCCCCTCGTCTGTCTGTGCGTCCCCGTGGTGCTTGCCGTTACCGATTTCGGCTGAACGACACGAGTGAAATTACAAGTGTGCCGATCCGGGCCAGTCAAGCCGAGATCTGCTATTGGGCCCCTTATTCACCCTGCGGAACCAAGGTAATGCGGAAAGTGTTCAAATCGGCATAAACCAAGACACCCGCCAGCGGCCCATCCTGACGCGCCCCGCGGCCGTCCTCATCAGGGAAGGACGTCACGGAGATCGATCCCGTTGCGACCGGTCCACCGAAGCGAAGGGGATCACATTCGGGTCACGGGATCACGACGGGGTTTACGCGCCGGTTGATGCGCCATGTGTCCGGTGCGCCCGGCGCACAAACCTTTCCCCTGAGAGAGCAACCGGATGAGGTGAAACATATCCCACATAGCGGACATAGAGTTGACAGGGAAGGTGTGAGCCGCTGTTCTAGTGGGCATGCTCGCAAACTTGGCACTCTCGACGACCCGCACCAGCGGGCTCCTCGGTGCTGTCCACGCGCGCTGTCGCTGTTCCTGCTCCAGCTGTTGAGCCAACCCGCTTCCAGCTGTTGAGCCCGCTCCGGCGCTTCATCGCCCGAGCCGCTTCACCTTCTTTGAACTTGTAGCCCCCTTCTGTTCCCTCCTGTTTCCCTCGCATTTGCTCCCTAGCGACTCCTGGCACTCACGTTGAGGAACCACCGCACCATGAACAGCGACAGCGACCTCCAGATCGCCGGCGACATCCTCGAAGTCACCCACCTCCTGCAGCCCGCCCGCGAGCACCCGGCCACCGTGGCCGAGTTCGTCGGCCTGGCCCGCACCATCGCGGCCGACCGCGCGCAGTGGTCCCACCTCGTCGAGTACGACGCGACGAGCCGGTGGTACCACCGCCTGCGCACCGGACCGGGATACGAGGTCTGGCTGCTCTCCTGGGTGCCGGGACAGGGCAGCGGACCGCACGACCACGGCCGCTCCTCAGGCGTACTCACGGTCCTGGAGGGTGAGTTGACCGAGCGCACGGAGCGCGGTCAGCGCGCGCTCGGCGCCGGCGCCCAGCGCGTGTTCGCGCCCGGGTACGTCCACGACGTGGTCAACGACGCCCTGGAACCGGCCGTCAGCCTGCACATCTACTACCCCGGCCTGACCGACATGCCGATGCACGCGGCGCAGTGCGGCGTTCAGGACACCGCCCCGGCGGCCGGAGATGTCGTAACCGCCTGACACGTTGTCGTACCTGCCTGACATGCTTGGCCCATGCGCATTGTGGTCCTGGCCGGCGGTATCGGCGGCGCCCGTTTCCTCCGCGGGCTCAAGAAAGCCGCGCCTGACGCGGACATCACGGTCATCGGCAACACCGGTGACGACATCCACCTGTTCGGGCTCAAGGTCTGCCCCGACCTCGACACCGTGATGTACACCCTCGGCGGCGGCATCAACGAAGAGCAGGGCTGGGGACGTACGGACGAGACGTTCAAGGTCAAGGAAGAACTCGCGGCGTACGGAGTCGGACCCGAGTGGTTCGGCCTCGGCGACCGGGACTTCGCCACGCACATCGTGCGGACCCAGATGCTGGCCGCCGGATTCCCGCTGAGCGCGGTGACACAAGCGCTGTGCGAGCGGTGGCAGCCCGGCGTGCGGCTCATCCCGATGTCGGACGACCGCGTCGAGACGCATGTCGCCGTCACGGTCGACGGCGAGCAGAAGGCCGTGCACTTCCAGGAGTACTGGGTGCGCCTTCGGGCGTCCGTGGACGCGCACGCCGTCGTGCCGGTCGGCGCGGACCAGGCCAAGCCCGCACCCGGCGTCCTCGAGGCGATCGCCGACGCGGACGTCGTGCTCTTCCCGCCGTCCAACCCCGTGGTGAGCGTCGGGACGATCCTCGCCGTGCCCGGCATCCGCGAGGCCATCGCCGACGCGGGCGTGCCGGTGGTCGGGCTGTCCCCCATCGTCGGGGACGCGCCCGTGCGGGGCATGGCCGACAAGGTGCTCGCCGCGGTGGGCGTGGAGTCGACGGCCGCCGCGGTCGCCGAGCACTACGGGAGCGGGCTGCTCGACGGGTGGCTCGTCGACACGGTGGACGCCGGGGTCGTGGAGCGGGTCGAGTCGGCGGGGATCCAGTGCCGGGCGATTCCGCTGATGATGAGCGACATCGACGCGACCGCCGAGATGGCGCGTGCGGCGCTCGCCCTCGCGGAGGAGGTGCGGGCGTGAGCGCTTCCGGTGCCGGGGCTTCGCCGTCCTTCCGCGTGTGGGCCGTCCCCGGGCTGCCCGAGGTGCGGCAGGGGGACGACCTCGCCAAGCTGATCGCCGCGGCCGAACCGGGGCTCGCCGACGGTGACGTACTGCTCGTCACCTCGAAGATCGTCAGCAAGGCCGAGGGGCGGATCGTCGCGGCGAGCGACCGCGAGGCGGCCATCGACTCGGAGACCGTGCGGGTCGTGGCGCGGCGCGGAACCCTGCGCATCGTCGAGAACCGGCAGGGTCTTGTGATGGCCGCCGCCGGTGTCGATGCCTCCAACACGCCTTCCGGGACCGTGCTGTTGCTGCCCGAGGACGCCGACGCGTCGGCGCGCGCGGTGCGGGACGGGCTGCGGGACGCGTTGGGCGTGGACGTGGGGGTCGTGGTCACGGACACCTTCGGGCGGCCCTGGCGCAACGGCCTGACCGATGTCGCCATCGGGGCGGCGGGTGTGCGGGTCCTCGATGATCTGCGGGGCGGCGTCGACGCGTACGGCAATCCGCTGAGCGCGACGGTCGTCGCCACCGCGGACGAGCTGGCCGCCGCCGGTGATCTCGTCAAGGGGAAGGCGGCCGGGCTGCCGGTCGCGGTGGTCCGCGGGCTGCCGCACGTCGTCGGGGAGACCGGCGAGGGCGCCCGGGTCATGGTGCGCGACTCACGTGACGACATGTTCCGGCTCGGGACGTCCGAAGCCGTCCGGGAGGCGGTGACGCAGCGGCGGACCGTGCGGGAGTTCACGGACGAGCCGGTGGATCCCGGCGCCGTGCGGCGGGCCGTCGCCGCTGCGGTGACCGCGCCCGCGCCGCATCACACGACGCCTTGGCGGTTCGTCCTCCTTGAGTCCGAGGACTCGCGGGTGCGGCTGCTCGACGCGATGCGGGACGCGTGGGTCCGCGACCTGGAGCGGGACGGGAAGTCTTCGGAGTCCATCGCCAAGCGGGTACGGCGGGGCGATGTGCTGCGCAAGGCGCCCTACTTGGTGGTGCCCTGCCTGGTGATGGACGGCTCCCATACGTACGGGGACGCTCGGCGGGACGCCGCTGAGCGGGAGATGTTCGTGGTCGCGGCCGGGGCCGGGGTGCAGAACTTCCTTGTCGCGCTGGCCGGGGAGCGGCTCGGCTCCGCCTGGGTCTCGTCGACGATGTTCTGCCGGGATGTCGTCCGCCGGGTTCTGGAGCTGCCGGATTCCTGGGACCCGATGGGCGCGGTCGCCGTCGGGCACGGGGCGGTTGCGCCTGGCGCTCGGGCTGTGCGGGATGCGGGGGACTTCGTCCTGTTGCGGTGAGGGGGCTCGCCCCTGGGCGTTGGGCGTTGGGTGGGTGTTCCGTTGCTTTTCGGCTGCGGGGCTGTGGGGGCTTGGCGCGCCGTTCCTCGCGCCCCTTACGGGGCCGTTTACGGGGGCCGTTTACGGGGGCCGTTGCTCAGAGTTTGGCTATGTCGAACTTTGGCATGCCTGGCTTTCTGCGGGGCGGGGTGCGGCCGCTCAGGAGGATCAGGCGGGCCGCTCGGTGGCGTTGGCCCGCGTAGGGCTCCAAGAGGGCCAGCATCGCCTCGTCGTTCGCCGTGCGGTCGCCTGCCAGCGCGTAGCCGATGATCCCCGGCAGGTGCAGGTCGCCCACCGTGACCGCGTCCGGGGCGCCGTTGCTGCGCTGGATCGTCTCCGCCGACGTCCATGGGCCGATGCCCGGGATCAGTTCCAGGCGGGCCTGGGCCTGCGGCGGGGCCATCGCCGCCGCCTCCTCCAGGCGCGCGGCCACTCTCGCCGCTCGCAGGATCGTCGACGCGCGTTTGTTGTCCACGCCCGCCTTGTGCCACTCCCACGACGGGATCAGGGTCCAGGTCCTCGGGTCCGGCATGACGTGCAGGCGGAGCTGGGCGGGGGCCTGGCCCGGCGCCGGTTCGCCGTACTTGCGGACCAGGAGGCGCCACGCGCGGTACGCCTCGTCCGTCGTGACCTTCTGTTCCAGGATCGACGGGATCAGGGACTCCAGGACCAGGCCCGTGCGGATCAGGCGGAGGCCGGGTCGGCGGTGCGCTGTCGCTGCGAGCAGGCGGTGGCGGGGGGTGAAGTCCTCGGGGGCGTCCGACTCGCCGAGCAGTTGCGGAAGTTGGTCCAGGAGCCAGGTCGCTCCCGGCCCCCAGGCCTCGGCCTCCACCGTGTCGCCGCGCTGGGCCACCCGGAGCGTGCCGGGGCCCTCCGGGGTGCGGCTTGCCCGCCAGGCCGAGCCGTCGGGGGTCACGCGGAACGTGGGGTCCGCGGGGCCCCTTCGCAGGGGGCCCAGGGTCAGGCCCAGGTTCAGGGGGTAGGGCGGGGGCCAGGTGCGGGTCTTGCCCGTCGTCGGTTGGTGGGGCCTGGGGTGGGGGGTCGCCGTTTCGCCGCCGCGCACTGTGGTGCGGGTGGGGGTGGAGCGGGGGGCGAAACGGGATGACATCTGTATGAGGGTAGGGGCTTTTTTGTCCCCAACCCCGCCCCTTCCCGACTGTGACATTTGCGGCTCCGCCGCGGGCCGCTCTGGCGCGGGGGCCTTGCGTGCCGTCATCGCCGGCTGCGCCGAGCTCGTCCTCAAACGCCGGACGGGCTGAAACCGCCTCTACTGGTCCGACGAGAACCGCACCGCCCCCGCCGGCAGCCTCGCCCCGCACCACACCCGTACCCCGTCCCGGAGCTCGTTGTCGGCGCCGACGTCCGCGCCGTCGCCGATCACCGCGCCCGCGAGGACCGTGCGTGCGCCCACTCTCGCGCCCGCGCCGATCAGGGAGTCCGTGATCACCGCGTTCGGTTCGATGACCGCGCCCGCGAGGACCGTGCTGCCGTCCACCCGTGCGCCCTCGCCGACCACCGCGTCGTCGCCGACCACCGTGCCGCCGGTGAGCTTCGCGTCCGGGGCGACCGTGGCGGTCGGCAGGACCAGGCTGTCGCCGCAGCGGCCGGGGACGGCGGGGGACGGGGCGCGGCCCAGGACCAGGTCCGCCGAGCCGCGTACGAAGGCCTGGGGCGTGCCCAGGTCCAGCCAGTACGTCGAGTCGACCATGCCCTGGAGGTGGGCGCCGGAGGCGAGGAGGTCGGGGAACGTCTCGCGTTCGACCGAGACGGGGCGGCCTGCCGGGATCGTGTCGATGACCGAGCGCCGGAACACGTACGCACCCGCGTTGATCTGGTCGGTGACGATCTCCTCGGGGGTCTGCGGCTTCTCCAGGAAGGCCTGCACCCTGCCCGTCCCGTCGGTCGGCACGAGGCCGTACGCGCGGGGGTCGTCGACCTTCGTGAGGTGCAGGGAGACGTCCGCTCCCGAGTCTTCGTGCGTCGTGACCAGGGCCCGGATGTCCAGGCCCGTGAGGATGTCGCCGTTGAAAATCAGCACCGGGTCGTCGGGGGCCGAGGTCAGGCGCGATGCCACGTTGCGGATCGCGCCGCCCGTGCCGAGGGGCTCGGTCTCCGTCACGTACTCGATGTGGAGGCCGAGCGCCGAGCCGTCCCCGAAGTACGGCTCGAAGACCTCGGCGAGGTAGGAGGTCGCCAGGACGATGTGCTCCACGCCTGCCGCGCGGGCCCGCGCCAGCTGGTGGGTGAGGAACGGGACGCCCGCCGCCGGAACCATCGGCTTGGGGGTGTGCACCGTGAGCGGACGCAGCCGGGTGCCCTTGCCGCCGACCAGGAGGATCGCTTCTGTCACCTGTCGTCTCTGCTTCCTGCTGGGGCCGGCCTGACTTGAGTCGCGGCCGGCCAGTGTATGCAGATGGCTTTGCAGATCGTGCAGTGCGCTGTGCGGGTCGTGCGGTGTGCCCTGTGGTACCGGCCGTGCGGTGGGGGCCGGCCTCAGCGGCCCTGGTAGCGGGCCGAGGTGGACCGGGCCTTACCCAGCTTGCTGTACAGGCGACTACCGGGGCATTCCGTGGCGAAACCGTCACGGTGCCCGGAGATCACATGGAGCCGGACGTTCCTGCCTTTCTTGTACAGATTTCCACCGCCGGACTTCAGGTATGTCTTTCCACGCGGGTTGGCGCCGTACAGGCCGAGCTTCCAGGCGGTCAGCCGGGCAACGGCGTTCACGGCGGCCGCGGGCGGGGAGGAGTAGCCGAAGCTGCCGAGGACGGCGATGCCCATGCTGTTGGTGTTGAAACCGAGAGTGTGGGCCCCGAGGACGGGCTTGGCCACACCTCCGGCACGTCCTTCGTAGATGTTTCCGCACTTGTCGACCGCGAAGTTGTAGCCGAAGTCACGCCAGCCGCTGCTCTTGACGTGGTAGCGGTAGATGCTGCGCAGCACGGAGCCCGCCTGCGAGCAGCGGTAGTTGTTGCCGGTCGCGCTGTGGTGCACGAAGGCGGCCTTCACGGTCTTCGAGTACCCGAACTGCCTCTCGCGGAGCTTCTCGTTCGCGCCCCAGCCGTTGCGCGTGATGATGCGCGGCCGGGGGCCCACGTAGGGCCTGGCCTTCCCCGCGGCTTCGTCCGGACCGCCGCGGGCCGCGATGAGGTCGGACTCCGTCTCCTTCTTGCTGAGCGCGGGGATGGCCGCGGCGCCCAGCGGGGCGAGGTCGGCGTTGACCGCGGAGGAGGCGGCGGTCTCGGCGGTCAGGGCCGGGGTGCGGGGCTTCTCGGGTGTGGAGCCCTGCGGGGGCGGCTCGGCTCCGGGGTCGACGAGTTCGAGGCGCAGGCCCGAAGGAAGGGCCTGCTCCGCGGGAGACCCGGCGGACGCTCGGTGCCGCGGCGCCTCTCCTCGTACGCGGATCTCGACCCCGTCCGAGTCGCCGACCCACAGCGGTGCCGTGGAGCCGCGGACCTTGCCCGACGCACGCTCCTCAGAGCCCGGGTCGGCGGCGTGCTCGTGGTTGTGCGTCTCCACCTGCTGCCAGGAGGACCAGGTGCCGGTGCCGCTCGCTCGGGTGCGGACCTGGACGCTGCCGTGCAGTTCGTCGTCCGGGTCGTCCCAGACGACGCCGACGAGGGAGAAGGGCCTGACCTCGCGCCGGAGCAGGCCCTGTTCGCTGGAGGCGCCGCCGAGGGAGCGGTCGGAGCCGAGTGGGGTGAGCGGGAGTGACTGGGTGCTGCCCGGGACGGATTCCGCCGATCGCACGGCAGGCGGATGGGCGTCTTGGGTCGCGGCGCGGGCGCCGGACGACGGCAGGGTCAGAGGGAGCGCCAGGGCGGCCGCGCACGTGACGCCGATCGAGGAAGCTAGAAATCCACGCATACGACTGATAGTTGGCATAGGTGAACAAATCTGTCCATTGGGGAATTGACGGGCCGTCGGTTCTGGTCCGCCGAACCGGTGGCCCGCACTCCCCCGCCACGCCCGGGGCCGCAAGGCACGCGCGTACCCTTGCGCCCGTGAACGCCACCGACCGCACCCCTGCCGACCTGCTGCGATCCGCGCTCGCCGCGGACCCGGGCCGCCCGCTGATCACCTTCTACGACGACGCCACCGGCGAGCGCGTCGAATTGTCCGTGGCCACCTTCGCCAATTGGGTGGCCAAGACCGCCAATCTGCTCCAGGGCGATCTCGCCGCCCAGCCCGGCGACCGGCTCGCGCTGCTGCTGCCCGCGCACTGGCAGACGGCGGTCTGGCTGCTCGCCTGTTCGTCCGTCGGGGTCGTCGCGGACGTGGGCGGCGACCCGGCGGGGGCCGACCTCGTCGTGAGCGGGCCCGACTCGCTCGACGCGGCGCGGGCCTGCTCCGGGGAGCGGGTCGCGCTCGCGCTCCGGCCGCTCGGCGGGCGCTTCCCGCAGACCCCCGATGGCTTCGCCGACTACGCGGTCGAGGTGCCGAGCCAGGGCGACCGTTTCGCTCCGTACGCTCCCGTGGACCCGGACGAGCCCGCCATCGCCGTCGGCGGCGCCGGCGAGCTGACGGGTGCGGAGCTGGTGGAGCGGGCCCGCGCCGACGCCGGGCCGCTGGGGCTCGCTCCCGGCTCCCGGCTGCTGTCCGGCCTGTCGTACGACACCTGGGACGGCCTGAGCTCCGGTCTGTACGCCCCGCTGGCGGCGGGCGGCTCCGTGGTGCTCTGCCGTCACCTGGACCAGCTCGCCGATGGCGGCCTCGCCAAGCGCGTCGAGGACGAGCGGGTCACCGCCACCGCCGGGTAACGGGTCCCCGCCACCGCCGGGTGACCCGTCCCCCGTTCGGCCCACACGGGCCCCTGGCCCGCAGGCCCCCGGCGTCACGTCGGTCCATGGTCGTAAGAGCGCACCATGCACCGACGTCGCTATGAGGGGTGGACGTACACGTGTCCGACACCGCAGGCATGCCCGCCGGTCCGGATCGCCCGGATCCGGACGGCGCCCCGCCTGAGCCGCTGGCCACGTACGCACCCGGCGCGGGCTCAAGCCCCACGGGTGCGGGCGTCGCCCGGCGCAGGCGGCGCTGGCTGCGCTGGACGGCCATGGGAGCGGCCGGGCTCGTGCTGGCCGCCGGGGGCGCGGGGTGGGCGGTCTACAACAAGCTCGACGGCAACATCACCAAGGACACCGACGCAGCCGCGGAGCTGGCGCGCTACGAGAAGGAGCGCCCGACGCCGCTGGTGCACGACGCGCAGAACATCCTCCTGATCGGCTCCGACACCCGCTCGGGCAAGGGCAACAAGAAGTACGGCCGCGACCGGGGCACCCAGCGTTCGGACACCACGATCCTGCTGCACCTCGCGGCCGACCGGCGGAGCGCGACCGCGGTGTCGATCCCGCGGGACGTGATGGTGAACCTCCCCAGCTGCCGCACGCCCGACGGTTCACGGACGCGGGCCCAGTTCGCGCAGTTCAACTGGGCGTTCCAGTTCGGCGGGACGGCCTGCACCATTCGTACGGTCGAGAAGATGACGAAGATCCGCGTCGACCACCACATGGTCGTGGACTTCGCCGGGTTCAAGGACATGGTCGACGCCGTCGACGGCGTACAGGTCTGCCTCAAGGCCCCGATCAACGACTCCGACGCGCGTCTGAAGCTCCCCGCGGGCCGGCACACCCTCAACGGCGAACAGGCGCTCGGTTACGTGCGTGCCCGCAAGAGCATCGGCAACGGCAGCGACACGGACCGGATGGACCGCCAGCAGCAGTTCCTCGCGGCGCTCGTCAACAAGGTGCAGAGCAATGACGTCCTGCTCAATCCGACGAAGCTCTATCCGGTTCTCGACGCGGCCACTTCCTCGCTGACCACGGACCCCGGACTTGCGAGTTTGCGTGGTTTGTACGAACTGGTGCGCGGCATGCGCAACATCCCCACAGAAGAGGTGCAGTTCCTCACGGTGCCCCGGCGGTCCTATGTCTACGACGCCAATCGGGATGAACTCGTCGAGCCCGCGGCGGACGAACTTTTCACCCGGCTCCGTACGGACGCACCCCTCCAAGTGACGCGCAAGGAGCCCGATACGGCCCCCCGCGACGAGCAGGCGGAGGACTCCGAGGGCCCCGACGAGTACGACGACTCCGACGACTACGACAGCGACGAGAAGCCGGACGACCCTTCACATACGCCGAGCCCCGCTCCCACATTCCGGGGCAACACGGCCGCCGGAACGACCTGCGAGTAAAGCCATCTTCAAGCGCAAGACCGCCCACACAAAGAAATAGGGCGGATTGCCCAGTTGTAGGGGAGTGGAATTTGTCACCGGCGTCGTTCGCCGCTGAACTGGACGGATAGTGTGAGCGATCCGGTGCGCCGGGCCCTTCGTGGCCGCGCACCGCTGGACGATTGACCGAGCGCCTTTCTTGAGGGGGGAAAGGCGCCGCGTGGCCCCGACGGAGGACGCAGACAACCGTGGACGCGCAAGGCCGTGGGCGGGCGGAGAACATCGATCCCGCAGACCAGTGGGTGCTCAACCCGAACACCGGCGATTACGAACTGCGACTGAGCCCTTCCGCAGGGCAGTCGGCAGTGCCTGGACCTCGCAGATCACCGAGGTCCACGACACGCCAGGGAACGCGCGGCCGCGATGGCCGACGCGACGAGCACCGTGACGAACAGCGCGACGTACCGCCGCAGCGCAGACGCCGGGCTCCGCAGCCGGAGGCCGCGGGCGGGCGGCGCAAGCAGAAGCCGAAGAAGTCCAGGGGCAAGAAGATCCTGATGTGGACGGGCGGCTCGCTCGCCTTCGTCCTGGTCGCGGCGGGTGTCAGTGGGTACCTCTACTACCAACACCTCAACGACAACATCAACTCGATCGCCGACGACGGCGCGAGCACCGGCGGCTTCAGCAAGGACCGCGCCATCAACATCCTCGTGATGGGCACGGACAAGCGCAGCGGCAAGGGCAACGAGAAGTACGGCGACAAGGGAAGCGTCGGCCACGCCGACACGACGATCCTGCTGCACGTCTCCAAGGACCGCACGAACGCCACCGCGTTGAGCATCCCGCGCGATATGATCACGGACATTCCGGACTGCCCGACCACGATGGAGGACGGCAGCAAGAAGACGATCCGCGGCACGCAGGGCGCCCGCTTCAACGAGAGCCTCGGGCAGAGCGAGCGCACGCCGAGCTGCACCATGCGTACGGTCACGGAGATCACCGGAATAGTCCCCGACCACTTCATGGTGGCCGACTTCAACGCGGTCAAGACGCTCTCCAGCGCGGTCGGCGGCGTCGACGTCTGTCTGGCCAAGGACATCGACGACCCGGACTCGCACCTGAACCTGCCCGCGGGCAAGCACACCATCGAGGGCGAGGAGGCGCTGGCGTTCGTCCGCACGCGCCACTCCGTGGGCACCGGCGGCGACTTGAGCCGCATCGAGCTGCAACAACAGTTCCTCAGCTCGCTGATGCGCAAGCTCAAGTCGAACGACACGCTCACGAACCCGAAGAAAATGATAGATCTCGCCGAGGCGGGCACCAAGGCGCTCACCGTCGACTCCAGGATCGCGAACATCATGAAACTCCGTGACCTGGGCATGGAGCTCGGCAAGCTCGACATGAAGAACCTCAGCTTCGCGACCGTGCCCGTGGTCGACAACCCGGCGGAGAAGGTCCACACGACGGTCGTCGTGGACGAGGCCAAGGCCGACCCGCTGTTCTCCATGATGCGCGCCGACGAGTCCCTGACGGCGGTGAAGAAGAAGGAGAAGAAGGAGAAGGCCGCGGTCGCCGCCCGCCTCAAGGGCAGCAAGTCCGCCGCCTCCGACGTGCGGGTCAACATCTACAACGGCAGCGGGAAGACCGGCGCCGCTCAGGCAACTCTCACGTACTTGCAGAACACTGAGGGCATGTCCAAGGCCAGCCAGCTCGGCAACGCGCCGTCCGACCTCAAGAAGACGACGCTGGAGTACGCGCCCGACCAGGCCGACCAGGCCCGGCGGCTCGCCGACGTCATGGGTCTTTCCGGGTCCGCGATGAAGCCCGGCAAGAGCGAGAAGAACTCGCAGGGGCTTCCCGCCATCAAGCTGACGCTGGGCAGCGACTTCAAGGGGGCCGGGGTGCCCATCAGCACCCCGTCGAAGGCGCCGGAGGGCATCCAGAAGGTCGAAGCCGACAAGACTGTGTGTGCCAAGTGACCTGAAGCGGCCATTCTGCGTCTAACAAGGCGCAGGATGGCCGTAATTCAGTGCAGGGCGGGGAGGGGCAGGGATGGGGAAAAGCAGCGTGCGTGGGGAGGGGGCGCGAGAACGCGCCCCGCACGCCAGTGATCTTGGCTTGGAAGAAGGCCCGCCGCACGAGGGAGGGGAGCCCTCGGCGGACAGCGGGCACCACAGACGGCACCGTGGGGGCGGTGGCGGCCGGACTCCGCGTCCAAGACGTCGGATACTCCGCTGGTCGGCAACGATCCTCGCGGTGCTGATACTTGGGACGGCCGGCGCCGGATACCTCTGGTATCAGCACTTGAACAACAACCTTGAGACCGACGATCTCAACCTCGGCGACCACCGGGCCCCCGAGCCCACGCCGAACGCGGCGGGCCAGACGCCGCTGAACATCCTGCTCATCGGTTCGGACGCGCGGGACTCCAAGGAGAACCAGAAGCTCGGCGGCGCCAAGGAGACCTTCGGGGGCACGCCCCTCGCCGACGTCCAGATGCTGCTGCACGTGTCGGCCGACCGCACGAACATGTCGGTCATCAGCATGCCGCGCGACACGCTCCTCTCCATTCCCAAGTGCACCGACCCGGACGACGGCAAGGTCTACGAGGCGTCGGCGCAACGGACGATGACGAACCAGACGCTCGGCCGCGGTGGCCCCGGCTGCACGGTCGCCACCTGGGAGAAGCTCACCAACATCCACATCAACCACTTCATGGAGGTCGACTTCTCGGGTGTGGTCTCCATGGCCGACGCCATCGGCGGCGTACCGGTCTGTGTGGACGCCAACATCCACTCGCGCGACAGCCAGGGCCACGGCTCAGGACTGAAGCTCGAAGAGGGCACCACGGCCGTCAAGGGCGAGCAGGCCCTGCAGTGGCTGCGCACCCGCTACGGCTTCGACGGCGGCACCGACATCAGCCGCGCCAAGGCCCAGCACATGTACATGAACTCGCTGGTGCGCGAGCTCCGGAACAACGCCAATCTGAGCAGCCCCAACAAGCTGCGCCGGCTCGCCGAGACGGCCACGAACGCGCTCAAGGTCGACGACGGCCTGGGCAGCGTCAAGAAGCTCTACGACCTGAGCAACGAGCTCAAGAAGGTCTCGCCGGAGCGGACCACGATGACGACCATGCCGTACGAGTACGTGGGCGCGCGCGTGATCCCCAAGCCGGGCGACGCCGAGCAGCTCTTCCGCCTCGTACGCGACGACATCTCACTGGACGGCAAGGGCAAGAAGAAGCCCGCCAAGGAGAAGGCATCGGACGATCCGGCGGCCGACGACGGCGAGATCGCGGTGCAGGTGCAGAACGGCACCCGCATGGACGCCGAGCCGCCGGTCAGCGGGCGCGCGAGCGCGGTCACCCAGATCCTCGCGGGGAAGGGCTTCACCAAGACCGCGGCCGACATGACGACGGCTCTCGCGCAGGAGAAGACGGTCATCAAGTTCCCGAGCGCCGATCTGGAGGGCGACGCCCAGAGGGTCGCCAAGTCCCTCGGCATGAAGCTGAGTTCGGTGAAGAAGTCGACGGACGTCTCCGGGGTCACCCTGATCGTCGGTGCCGACTGGCGAGAGGGGAACACGCCTCCGAAGTCGAAGCAGGACGACAAGACGCCGGAATCGGCCGAAGCGCTCAACGGCTCGGACAAGAAGGCGTGCATGCACGTGGATCCGAAGTTCACCTGGAAGTGAGTCCCGGTCCACCGCTGGTGGACCGGGTCCGTCCGGCTGTCCTCGGGCGTCGCCTCGGGCGTTCGCTCAGGCCTCGCTGAGAACAGCCGGACGCCGGGAGGCGATGACCTTCTTGGCGAGGGCGCGCGGGCTGGTCAGGAAGCCCCAGCCCCACGACATGTGCATGGTGGCGAGCGCCACCGGGATCTGGAGGCGCGCCTTCAGCGGAAGCCCCTTGCCCGCGGGCAGTGAGCCCGCCGTGATCGCGGCGAGGTAGCCGGCGGGAACGACGAAGCCCCAGGGCGTCACCAGGGCGCCCACGACGACGCCTGCCGCGATCGCGCAGACGGCGGTCGGCGGCGCGAGGTAGCGCAGGTTGATGGAGCCCTCGTGGTAGCGGGCGACGACGTGCCGCCAGCGGCCGTAGTCCTTGTACTGCTTGGCGAGCGCCTTCACGCTCGGCCGCGGGCGGTACTGCACCTTCAGCTCGGGCGAGAACCAGATGAGCCCGCCGGCCTCACGGATGCGGAAGTTCAGCTCCCAGTCCTGGGCGCGGATGAACTCTTCGTTGTAGCCGCCCTGCTGTTCGAGGGCCGCGCGGCGGAAGACACCGAGGTAGACGGTCTCCGCCTGCTGGGCGGCGCCACCGGTGTGGAAGGCCGCGTTGCCCACGCCGATCTTCGACGTCATGGCGGCGGCGACCGCGTGCTCCCAGTCGTTCTCGCCCTCGGCGTGCATGATGCCGCCGACGTTCTGCGCGCCGGTCTCCTCCAGGAGGCGTACGGCCGTCGCGATGTAGCCCTGCGACAGGATGCCGTGGCCGTCCACGCGCACCACGATCGGGTGACTCGAAGCCTTGATCGCGGCGTTCAGGGCGGCAGGCGTGCGCCCCGTGGGGTTCGGGACGGTCTGCACCTTCGCGCGGTTGCCCGCGGTCTCGGCGACCAGTTCGGCGGCGATCTCGTCCGTGCGGTCCGTGGAGGGACCGAGCGCGACGACGACCTCCATCTCACCGTCGTACTCCTGCTCGAGGATCGCGGAGACGGCAGCACGCAGATGCCGTTCCTCGTTGAGCACCGGCATGATCACGGATACGGCAGGAAGCTGCACGTCGGGCGTCGCGTTCATCGGCGCCACGTTACCGCGAATGGGGGACACCGGCGCGCGCCGCCCGGCCTGCTGCCCCGGGTCGCAGATCGTATGGGCCTACGGTTCTGGCATTCCCCGGCCCATCGCGGGTCCTCCTACTCCCGTCCCGGACAGGCCCGTCACCGCGGAGGTGTCCCTTCACGTGCCCACACCGCCCCGCCGCTCCCCCACCCCGCCCCCGCGCGGCCCCCGCCCGCCCCGTGCGAGGCAGCCCGTGCAGCAGCCCGCGGGGCGGCCGGTCAAGCAGCGCAGGCGGCCACGCTGGGCCATGCGGATGGCGACCACGTTCTCCGTGATCGTGCTCACGGCGGCCGGGATCGGGCACGGCGTCGTCACCAGTCTCGACACCGAGATCAGCCGGGTCGACGCCTTCAAGGACATGAAGAACCGGCCCAAGGGGGGCAACGGCATGAACGTGCTGCTCGTCGGCACCGACGGCCGCGACAAGATCACCAAGGCGGAGAAGCAGAAGTACCGCCTCGGCGGAGCGCCCTGCCACTGCACGGACACGATCATGATCGTGCACCTCTCGGAGGACCGGGACCGCGCCAGCGTCGTGAGCCTGCCCCGGGACAGCTACGCCGAGATGCCCGAGCACGTCGACCGGAACTCCGGCGACAAGCACAAGCCGCATCCGGTCAAGATGAACGCGGCGTACGCGGAGGGCGGCCCCAACCTGACCGTGCGGACCGTCGAGAACATGACGAAGGTCAAGATCGACCACTACATGGAGGTCGACTTCACCAGCTTCATGAAGACCGTGGACGTGCTCGGCGGCGTCGAGATCTGCACGACCCGCCCGCTGAAGGACTCCTACACAGGACTCAATCTGCCCGTCGGCACGCACAAGCTGAACGGCGGCGCGGCGCTGCAGTACGTCCGCACACGGCACGTCGACGGCTCTTCGGACCTGGGGCGGATGCAGCGCCAGCAGCGGTTCCTCGCGGCGCTGATCTCCAAGGCGACCAGCAGCGGGGTGCTGCTCAACCCGCTCAAGTTCCGTGACGTGTCCAGGACGCTGCTCGGCTCGGTCCGGGCCGACAAGGGCTTCGGCACGAACGAGATGCTCGCCCTGGGGCGGGCGATGCGCGGCTTCTCGCCGTCGTCGTCGGAGTTCACCACGGTGCCGCTGCGCAGCAAGGGCGTGATGGTGCCGGGCATCGGGTCGACGCTGAAGTGGGACCCGAAGAGGTCCGCGAAGCTCTTCCAGGCGCTGCGCGACGACCGTCCGCTCGCCGCGCACGGCGCCAGGCGCAAGGCCATCGTCGACGTCTCGCCGCAGCAGATCCGGGTGCAGGTCGACAACGCCACGGGGACACCGGGCCTGGGCAAGCGGGTCGACACCGCGCTGCGGTCCACCGGCTTCAGGACGACGCGGGCCCCGGGCAACCTGGTGGGCAAGCCGCTGAAGCGCACGGTCGTCGCGTACGACCCGCGCTGGGACCGCTCGGCGAAGTCCCTGGCGACGGCGCTGCCCGGCTGCCAGATGCGGGCGGTGAAGGGGCAGGGCGCGACTCTGAAGGTGTTCGCGGGCCAGGACTTCAAGCAGGTCAGGCCGGTGCGGGCGGAGGACGCCTACCAAGGCGAGTTCGGTGCGCTGACGGGCGACCAGGTGGTGTGCCAGTAGGTCCAGGTGGTGTGCCGGTAGCACCAGATGGCGTGCCGGTAGGGCGGGCGAGCGGGGCGCTCAGTCGTCGAGACCCTCGGCGGCACGTGCCTGCCGCAGCTCCTTGATGGCCCGGCGGCGCGCGAGCCGGTGCGTACGCCGGATCTGCGCCTCCTGATAGCGGCGCCGGTCCCGCTCGGTCTCCGGAAGCACCGGCGGCACGCCCCGCGGCTTGCCGTCCGCGTCGACGGCGGCGAAGACGAGGTAGGCCGACCCCACCTGCTGCGCGGGCGTCGACTCGTTCCAGCGCTCGGCGAGGACCCGGACGCCGACCTCCATGGAGCTGCGCCCGGTCCAGTTCACCTGCGCCTTCACATGGACGAGGTCACCGACCCGCACCGGCTCCAGGAACGCCATCTCATCCATGGACGCGGTGACCGCGGGCCCGCCCGAGTGCCGCCCCGCGACAGCCCCCGCCGCGTCGTCCACCAATTTCATGATCACGCCGCCGTGCACCGTTCCGAGGAGGTTGGTGTCGCCCTGGGTCATGATGTGGCTGAGAGTCGTGCGGGACGCCGAGGTCGGCTTGCCCGGAATCTCCGATTCCGCTCCAGGGGCCAGGTCTGTCATGGGCTCCACCCTATGTCGATCGTATGTCCGGGCCGCGCTCGCCTGCTTTGCATCAGCTCTGCAACAGCCCTGAACCGAAATCCCGCCTGCCCTGTGAGGCGCATAGGGAGAGACGGCACACTGGGCCACATGAGCGATTGGCCTGACGACCAGGGCAACGGCCGGGCATACGGCCGTGGCAGCGGGAACACGCAGCCTGAGGGCGCCCGCGTGATGCGGCATGTCCAGCGCGGCGGCCGGCCCGGCGGACCGGGCCAGCAGCAGGGAGGCGTCCCGCAGCAGCCGACGTACGACGACGGGTACGGCCAGCCGTACGGCGACGCGCGCGACGACATGTTCGAGCCCCGCAGCCCCCGCCAGGACGGCTACGACAGCGGCTACAACACCGGCCAGGTCTACGGCGCGCCGAACGGCAACGGCCAGGGCCACGGAGGCGGCCAGGGCGGCGACGACGGTTACGGCACCCGCGCGCCCCGCCCCGCCCCGAACTGGCGGCGCCGCCTCAAGATCGGCTCGATCACCCTCGTCGTGGTGCTGCTCGCGGTCTCCATCGGCACGTACTTCTGGGCCGACTCCAAGCTCAAGCGCGAGGTCGACCTCTCCAAGGTCATCGAGCGCCCCGAGGGCGGCGCCGGCACGAACTACCTGATCGTGGGCTCCGACAGCCGCGAGGGCATGTCCGACCAGGACAAGAAGGATCTCCACACGGGTTCCGCCGCGGGCAAGCGCACGGACTCGATGATGATCCTGCACGTCGCGGACGACGGCGGGAACACGATGATCTCGCTGCCCCGCGACTCGAACGTCACGATCCCCTCCTTCAAGGGCGCCGAGTCCGGCAAGCTCTACCCGAACCAGGGCCGCCAGACGAAGCTCAACGCGGCGTACGCGGAGGACGGCCCCGAGCTGCTCGTCCGCACCGTCGAGTACAACACCGGCCTGAAGATCGACCACTACGCCGAGATCGGCTTCGGCGGCTTCGCCAAGATCGTGGACGCGGTCGGCGGCGTCGAGATGGACATCCCCAAGGGCTTCAAGGACGAGAAGTCCGGCGCCGACTTCGAGGCGGGCAAGCAGACCCTCGACGGCCAGCAGGCCCTCGCCTTCGTCCGCACGCGCTACGCCCTGCCGGGCAGCGACCTGGACCGCACGAAGAACCAGCAGAAGTTCCTCGCGGCCCTCGCCAACCAGGCGGCGACGCCGGGCACGGTCATGAATCCCTTCAAGCTCTACCCCACGATGGGCGCGGGCCTTGACACGCTGATCGTCGACAAGGACATGGGCCTGTTCGACGTGGCGTCCATGTTCTGGGCGATGAAGGGCGTCACGGGCGGCGACGGCAAGTCGATGAACATGCCGCTCGCGGGCTCGACCGGCGGCAACCTCCTGTGGGACAAGGCCAAGGTCAAGCAGATGGTGAACCAGCTGAACAACGACGAGAAGGTGACCGTCTCGGGCGGCTGAGCCGTGTGAGCGACACGTGGGAGGGCCCCGCCGGTGGATCGGCGGGGCCCTTTCGCGTGCCGCGGACCCGGCCCCGTACCTCGAACGCTCCGCCCGCCGCGAAGCCGCGGCTCCCGCGTGTCACGGTTGACCGGACTGCGACCCTGAAGTCCGGAGCACTGCCATGGCAGATCTGCAGGTCGAACTCAACGCCACCGCCGAAGCCGGAGAGCTGGACCCGCCCTCCGCACGGCCGCCCGAGCCACCACCCATATCCGAGCCCGAAACGGTGCACGAGCCCGCACCCGAACCAGGTCCTGAACCAGGTCCTGCGCCCGCCCAGGACCCGCTCGGGCGTGCCCGCGCGCTGCTCCGCAGGCATCCCGTCGCCGACGGCTTCAGCGGACTGCCGTGGGCACTGCGAGGTCTGCCCTGGTACGACCTGGAGCTGGGCGACAGCGCCGTGGACGCCGATGTGCCGCGGCTGCGGGAGGGAGGCGTGGGGGCGCAGTTCTGGTCCGTACACGTCCCGGACGGCATCACCGGTGACCGCGTGCTCGGCGCGACCCTCGAACAGCTCGACCTCGTCAAGCACGTCGTCGCCGGCCACTCTGACGGGCTGCGCCTGGCCCGCTCGGCGTCCGAGGTGGCCGACGCCCGCAACTGCGGCCGCATCGCCGTCCTGACCGGCCCGGCGCGCGCCGATGCCATCGGCGACTCGCTCGCCACCCTGCGCGCCCTGCACGCCCTCGGCCTGTTCTCGCTCACTCTCTCCGGTACGTCATGGGCGGGCCCTCAGGGGCTGACCCCGTTCGGCGAGGAGGTGGTGCGCGAGATGAACCGGATCGGGGTCCTCGCCGAGCTGTCCGGCGCCTCCGAGGCGACGGTGCACCGGGTGCTCGCCATCTCCAGGGCGCCGGCCCTGTTCACCCGCTCGGGGGCCCGCGCGCTGCGGGACGCCCCGGCGAACCTCCCGGACGACCTGCTCGCCGCGGTCGGCGCCGCCAAGGGCCTGTGTCTGGTGCCCCTGGCGGCCGAGCAGACGGGTTCCTCGATACGTGAGGTGGCGGACCACCTCGATCACGTACGCCGCATCGCGGGCCCGGAGTCCGTGGGCCTCTCGGGGACGTACGACACCTCGGCCGCGCACCCCGAAGGCCTGGCCGACACCTCGCGCCATCCGCATCTCATCGCCGAACTCATCGAGCGCGACTGGCCGGAGGCCGACCTCGCCCGCCTGACGTGGGGCAATGTCCAACGGGTGCTGCGCGGGGTGGACTTCACTGCACGGGCGACGCGGGAGAGGGAGGGGCGGCGGCAGGCGGCGAGCTGAGGCTTCGGAGCCCTCAGTCCGCGGCGATCCGGCAGAGGCAGAAGGGATGCCCTGCCGGATCGGCGTAGACGCGGAAGTCGCGCTCGCCGTTGTCGTCGTCGAGGTCGAGCGGCTTGGCGCCCAGGGCGAGTACGCGTTCCTGGGCGCGCTCGATGTCCTGGACGGCCGGTCCCACGTCGAGGTCGATGTGGATCTGCTGCGAACCGGCGTCCGCGTGCGGCCAGTCGGGCGGGCGGTGGCCGGGGGCTTCCTGGAAGCAGAGACGGAGGCCGCCGGGGGTGTGGAGGGTGACCCAGTCGTTGTCCGCGTCGCCCTCGACGGTGCCGCCCAGCAAGTGCGCGTAGAAATCGGCGAGTTGACGGGGGTCGGGACAGTCCAGGACTACGTTGCGCATCCGCGCGACGGGTGTCATGCGTGTTCCCTCCTTGTGGAGTGTTCTCAGCAGGCGCAGAGACAGAACGGGTGTCCGGCCGGATCGGCGTACACCCGGAAACTCCGCTCGCGGTCCTCCGCGTCGAGCGCGGTGGCGCCGAGCGCGAGCACCTCCTTCTCGACGGCGTCCAGCTCCTCCTGCGCCACCTCCAGGTCCAGATGGAACTGCTGCGAGCGCGCGGCCTCGGGCCACTGCGGCGGTACGTGGCCGGGGGCGGCCTGGAACGCGAGCGGTGTGCCGCCGTGGCCTTCGAGGCTCACCCAGTCGTCGCCGTCGGCCTTGGGGGTGCCGCCGACGACGGCGGCGTAGAAGGTGGCGAGCGCGAGGGGGTCGGGACAGTCGAGTACGACGACGCCGAGTTTGGCGAGGGGCATGACTACTTCTCCTCATTCGCGAGCGAGTTACCGAAAGCAGGCCGCTGCCGGTAACGGTTACTGCATACTCCCGCATTAGAGGTAACGTCGCAAGCATGAATGACAGAGCACCTGCTCCAGGGGGTCTCGCGCTGGTCCAGGCGCTGGTGAACACCCTGGACCTGGAGTCGGGCGCGGACGCCCTCGAGACGCCGGAAGGACGCGCGCCGTTCGGCCTCGCGCCGGGCGCGGAGGTGACGGCCGCGCAGAAACTGCGGGAATCGCTACGAGTGGCATGCCTGGCCCACGCGGGCCACGGACCGCACGCGGTCGCGAAGCCGCTGGGCCAACTCCTCGCAGCGGCTCCGCTGTTGGTACGGGTGTCCGCCGAAGACGGCTCGGCATCGCTCGCTCCGGCCGACCCATCACCCCTGGTATCAAGGGTGGCGGCAGCCATCGCGGAGGCAGTGACCGCGGGCACCTGGCCCCGCCTCAAGGCATGCGAGGCCCCGGACTGCCACTGGGCGTACTACGACCGAAGCCCGGCGGGCCGCAGCAGATGGTGCGACATGGGGGTGTGCGGCGCCCGGGCAAAGATGCGGGCGTACCGAGCACGTAAAACGCCGCCGACTGGACAGCACTGACACCGGAGGGCGCCCCGCACCCGCAGCCGGCATCGAGACGCGAGGGGACGTGCCGGTATGTCCGCCCGGAGCACGGCTCCCAACACTCCGGACCCGAAGCACCAAAGCGGCCACCGGACGATAGCGAGGACGGACATACCGGCACGGCCCCGCCCCCAAGACGAAGCAAGGCCGTCGCCACTCACCCGCAGCCGGAAACTCCAGACCTCAAGCCTCAGACCTCAGACCTCAGACCTCAAGCCTCAAGCCTCAAGCCGAAGGCCGCCCCATGGCCCGGTAAGTCCACCCGGCCCCCCGCCACACCGCAGGGTCCAACGCGTTGCGGCCGTCCAGGATGAGCCGGTTCGAAGCCACCTCGCCCAGCGCCGCCGGGTCGAGCTCGCGGAACTCGCGCCACTCCGTGAGGTGCAGGACCGCGTCCGCGCCCCTGACCGCGTCCACAGCCGTCTCCGCGTACGCGAGTGTCGGGAAGAGTCGCCCCGCGTTCACCATGCCCTTGGGGTCGTACACCGTGACCTGGCCGCCCTGGAGGTGGATCTGCCCGGCGACGTTCAGCGCGGGCGAGTCCCGCACATCGTCCGAGTCCGGCTTGAACGTGGCGCCGAGGACCGCGACGCGCTTGCCCAGGAAGGACCCGCCCCCCAGCGCCTCCCGCGCCATCTCCACCATCTGCCCGCGCCGCCGCATGTTGATGGAGTCGATCTCCCGCAGGAAGGTCAGCGCCTGGTCGGCGCCCAGCTCCCCGGCCCGCGCCATGAACGCCCGGATGTCCTTGGGCAGGCAGCCGCCCCCGAAGCCGATCCCGGCCCGCAGGAACTTCTTGCCGATCCGGTCGTCGTAGCCGAGCGCCTCCGCCAGCTTGACCACGTCACCGCCCGCGGCCTCGCACACCTCCGCCATCGCGTTGATGAACGAGATCTTCGTGGCGAGGAAGGAGTTGGCCGCCGTCTTCACGAGCTCGGAGGTCGGGAAGTCCGTCACGACGAAGGGCGAACCCTCGCCCACCGGACCCGCGTACACCTCGCGAAGCAGCTTCTCGGCGTGCGCGCTGCGTACGCCGACGACGATGCGGTCCGGGTGCAGCGTGTCCTTCACCGCGAAGCCCTCACGGAGGAACTCCGGGTTCCAGGCCAGCTGGGCCTCGGCGCCCACCGGCGCGGCGGCGGAGAGCTCGCGCGCGAGGCGGTCCGCCGAGCCGACCGGCACCGTCGACTTGCCGACGACGAGCGCGGGCTTCGTCAGGTGCGGGGCGAGCTGCGCGAAGGCGCTGTCGACGTAGCTCATGTCGCAGGCGTACTCGCCGTGCTTCTGCGGGGTGTTCACGCAGACGAAGTGGACGTCGCCGAAGGCCGCGACCTCCGCGAAGTCCATGGTGAAGCGCAGCCGCCCGCTCGAACCCTCGATCCCGGCGACATGCTTGCGCAGCAGCTCCTCGAGACCGGGCTCGTACATCGGGACCTCGCCCCGCTGCAGCATCTCGATCTTCTCGGGCACGACGTCGAGGCCGAGCACCTCGAAACCGAGCTCGGCCATGGCCGCTGCGTGCGTAGCGCCGAGATAGCCGGTGCCGATCACGGTGATCTTGAGGGCCATGCGGTGCTCCAGGGGTCTACGGCGTCAGTGCGGTGCCCGAGCATAGTCGGGCTCCGACAGGGCACGTTTCCGGCATTGCCACCCGTCGGCCGCCCGCTGTCGGCAAGCTCACGTATCCCTCGCGTGAGCCGCCCTCTAAAATTTGGGTTACTTAACGGTAATTAGCACCTTGGAGCGTGAGAGACCTTGGCCGGATCGGCTGATTTCGACCTGTACCGCCCGTCCGAGGAGCACGACATGCTCCGGGACGCGATCCGTTCGCTCTCCGAGGCGAAGATCGCACCGTTCGCCGCGGCGGTGGACGAGGAGGCCCGCTTCCCGCAGGAGGCCCTTGACGCACTCGTCGCCTCCGACCTGCACGCCGTGCACGTACCGGAGAGCTTCGGCGGCACCGGCGCCGACGCGCTCGCCACGGTCATCGTGATCGAGGAGGTGGCCCGCGTCTGCGCCTCGTCCTCGCTCATCCCTGCCGTGAACAAGCTGGGCTCGCTCCCCGTGATCCTCTCCGGGTCCGAGGAGCTGAAGAAGAAGTACATGACGCCGCTCGCCAAGGGCGAGGGCATGTTCTCGTACGCCCTCTCCGAGCCGGACGCCGGTTCGGACGCGGCCGGCATGAAGACGAAGGCCGTCCGTGACGGGGACTCCTGGGTCCTCAACGGCGTGAAGCGCTGGATCACCAACGCGGGTGTGAGCGAGTACTACACCGTCATGGCCGTCACCGACCCGACCAAGCGCTCGAAGGGCATCTCCGCCTTCGTCGTCGAGAAGTCGGACGAGGGTGTCTCCTTCGGCGCCCCCGAGCGGAAGCTCGGCATCAAGGGCTCGCCGACCCGCGAGGTCTACTTCGACCACGTTCGCATCCCCGCCGACCGCATGATCGGCGAGGAGGGCACCGGCTTCGCCACGGCGATGAAGACCCTGGACCACACCCGCATCACGATCGCGGCCCAGGCGCTCGGCATCGCGCAGGGCGCGCTCGACTACGCCAAGGGATACGTCCAGGAGCGCAAGCAGTTCGGGAAGCCGATCGGCGACTTCCAGGGCGTGCAGTTCATGCTCGCGGACATGGCGATGAAGATCGAGGCGGCACGTCAGCTGACGTACGCGGCCGCGGCCAAGTCGGAGCGCGGCGACGCGGACCTCACCTTCCAGGGCGCCGCCGCCAAGTGCTTCGCCTCGGACGTCGCGATGGAGGTCACCACGGACGCCGTCCAGCTGCTCGGCGGCTACGGCTACACCCGTGACTACCCCGTCGAGCGCATGATGCGCGACGCGAAGATCACGCAGATTTACGAAGGCACGAACCAGGTCCAGCGGATCGTCATGGCCCGCAACCTGCCGTAGCCCGCGGCGCGTTGACGCACCGAGCCGGTCGCCCTTCCCTCGCTCCGAGGGGAGGGCGATCGGCGTTTCACGCCTTGGGCGGGCCGAGCGCCGGCGGACTCCCCCAGGGCGCCTCGAGCGCCGCCCGCAGCGCGTGTGTCGCCTCCGGGCCGATCCGGTCGGCGAGCACCTCCTCCAGGCGGTGCAGGACCAGCTCCGCCTCGCGGTGCGTGCGCTCGCCCTCCGCCGTGCGCCGGATGAGCCGCTGCCGCCCCGACGTGGGGTCGGGGACCTGCTCCAGGAGCCCGACGGCGACCAGGCCGTGCACCGCCTGATGGGCGGTCTGCCGGGTGACGCCCATCCGGCGTGCCAGCTCGGAGACCGTCGTGCCCTGCTCGTCCAGGACGGCGAAGAGACCCGCCTGGGTCGGGGACACGTGGACCTCCCCCGCCGCCTCGAGCGCCGCGAGGAGCGCGTCCTCGAACCAGCGCCGGGCGTCGCCGAGCAGTTGCGGGAGGTTGCGGCCGGTGGCGTACATCCGTCGAGCCTATGTGCCGGTGGCTTGCCCGGCCCGCTTGCCCGGGCCGCTTGCCCGGCCCGCTTGCCCGGCCCCTCCCTGTTATGTCAGGCTGCCTGACATAACAGCGCCGCACCCCGGGAGAGCCATGACCATCGAGTACGCCACCCGCTACCGGCAGACCTCACGCATCCCCGCCGAACCGGGCAAGCCCTACGTCATCGAGAAGGGCGAGGGCGACCGTGCCCATCTGTTCGGCGACCTGATCACCATCTACGCGGGCGGCGAGCAGACCGAGAACGCCTTCAACTTCTTCACCGTCGAGGGCCCCAAGGGCAACGTCATCCCGGCCCACCTGCACCCCGACACCTACGAGGTCTTCTACGTCACCCAGGGCGCCGTCCGGCTCTTCGTCGAGGACCTGGAGGGCGAGCAGCAGGAGAAGCTCCTCACCCCCGGCGACTTCGGCTTCGTGCCCAAGAACTGCCCGCACGCCTACCGCATGGAGCGCCACCACAGCCAGGTCGTCGGCGTCGCCGCGGGGCCGGGCGGCACCTTCGAGCGGTTCTTCGAGACCCTCGGGGCGCCCGCCGATGGGCTCGGTCTGCCGCGCGAGCCCGTCGTGCCCACGCCCGGCAAGTTCGCCACCGTCCCCGAGCAGTACGACGTGCGCTTCCTGCCCGAGCACCAGTGGCGCACCCGGTGAGCGACGCCCTGCGGGAGCTGATCGCCGCGCCCCATCCGGACGTCGCGCCGCTGCCGGAACGGAATCCGCGGCTGCTGCGCGGCGTCCCGTACGCCGAGGTCGAGGGGGGCCGTCCGCTGGAACTCGACCTCTGGCTGCCGGAGGCCGGGCGCGGCCCCGCCCCGCTCGTCCTGTTCGTGCACGGCGGCTCGTGGCGGCGGGGGCGCCGTGACGACATGGGACCGCGGACCCGGCACTGGGATCCGGGCCCGCTCGCGCGCATCGCCGCGGCGGGCTTCGCGGTGGCCTGCGCCGACTACCGGCTCAGCGGCGAGGCGAACTTCCCCGCCCCGCTGGACGGCCTGCGG
>NZ_BAAAUG010000074.1:0-252 GCF_039533825.1 Streptomyces rectiviolaceus | reverse complement strand
CGGCGAGGCGAACTTCCCCGCCCCGGTGGACGACCTGCGGGCGGCCCTGCGCTGGCTGGAGCTGCGTGCGCCGGAGCTCGGCGTCGACACCGCGAGGACCGTGGTGTGGGGCGAGTCCGCGGGCGGACACCTGGCCTCGCTCCTGGCGCTCGACCCCGCGGTCGCGGCCACCGGCGCGGTGGTCTGGTACGCCCCGAGCGACCTGACCGTCCCCCGCGGCCCGTTCGACCCGCGGAGCGCCGAGACCCCGGA
>NZ_BAAAUG010000073.1:0-44224 GCF_039533825.1 Streptomyces rectiviolaceus | reverse complement strand
CACGCACCCGCTTCTGCAGATCCACGATGTTGGCCGGGTCCAAGGGGTTGGCCTCGTGGTTCGGGAACGTGCCGTCCAGCTCGAAATACATCGGCACCAGCGCGAGCGGCAGGCCCTCGAAGACCGTCGGCACCGTGTGCCCGCCCATGCCGTTGCCCGCATCCACGACCACCTTCAGGGGGCGGCTGGACATCAGGTCCACCAGACCGCGCAGATGCGCCGCGTAGTCCCTGAGGGTGTCGCGCTCGGTGAGCGTGCCGGGCGTGGCCGCCGCCTCCGGGGCGCCGGACTCCGACCAGCCCTCCACCAGAGCCCGGATCTCGGCGAGGCCTGTGTCCTGGCCGACCGGGGCGGCGCCCGCGCGGCACATCTTGATGCCGTTGTACTGCGCGGGGTTGTGCGAGGCGGTGAACATCGCGCCCGGCAGGTTCAGCGCACCCGACGCGTAGTAGAGCTGGTCCGTCGAGCACAGGCCGATCTCCGTGACGTCGACGCCGAGCGCCGCGGCACCGCGCGCGAAGGCGCGGGAGAGGCCGGGCGACGACGGCCGCATGTCGTGACCGGTCACGATCGCGTCCGCGCCCGTCACCTTCGCGAAGGCCGCGCCGAACAGCTCGGCCAGCGACTCGTCCCACTGGTCCGGGACCACCCCGCGAACGTCATACGCCTTCACGATGTGCGACAGATCAGACACTCTTACTCGCTCCAGTCAGGCAACTCACCTGCCACAAAGGGCAGTTGGTGAGTGTGGTTCGGCGGATCATTGCGAAGGAAGGTCGCCCGCTCCGCGGGCAGGCCACTCATGACGCACGTCATGAGTGGCCATGAGTCACACGTGGTACAGGTCCGATGTCCGGCGGTAGACGTCGAGTTGAGGGCTCTGGCCAGGAGTCGAGAACAGACGGCTGTACGCGTATGCCGCGGACACCAGGGTCATGTGGTGGTGCCAGCCGGGGAAGGAGCGCCCCTCGAAGTCGAGCAGTCCGTAGTCCGCTTCCAGGGACCGCAGCGTCGAGACCGTGCCGCTGTGCATGCGTGCGAGAGCGGTGAGGTGCTCGATATCCCGGTCCACCAGACTGGTGATCCACACGCGCAGGGGACGGTCCCCCTCCGACGGCTGTTCGGCGAAGACCCGGTAGGTGTGCCGGCTGCCGGGCAGACGGACAAGGCCGGACACGACGCGGACCTGTTGCTGCTGCCGGCCCGGAGTGGTGAACGTGACGGCGTACGGGTGCCGGGTGCCGTGCCACTGCAGGAAGCGCCGGACGTCGAGGGCGCCCTGCGCGTCGGTGGCGTCACGGCGCGCGCCGGACGGACGCGAGTGGGCGGGAAGGACCGGCAGATCCAGGGGAACGGACACGACGAAGTCACGTCCCAGGCGGGAGAGTTGGTCCAGCAGGCAGACGCCCTCGGGGTAGTCGCTCACATCAGTGACGACGGGCACCGCGGGAAACGACGTATGGGCGGCGAGGTTCTCCACCAGGTCGATGACGTGCGCCCACAGCGGCAGGCTCCGGGCCGACTCGGGAACGCGTGCGCGCTCGCACAGCCGCGTGTCGTCACCCCACTGTTCGGGAAGCAACAACCGCCAGTCGACGGGGAGGTCCCCGCTCTCCGAGGACAGGAAGGCACCGATGCCGAGCTGGCAGTTGACGGTACGGCCGACGGACGGGACGAAGCGACGGTGCACCCCGCAGGAGTGATCGCCCCGCTTGGGCAGGACGGCGGTCTCGATGACCCACGCCCGCGCCCAGCCGTGCCGCTCGGCCACGCGTATCAGTTGCCTGCGCGTCGGTTCCCAGTCCCATGGGCTGGCGTTGACGAACTGCTGCAGCGACTGAGAAGCCGTGGGCGAGCTGGACACCGACGCGGCCAGTCGCCGCACCGACTTCTTGCCGGGCGTGGCCAGGAGCCCCTGGAGGTACGAGCGGGCCCAACGACGCTGGTCAGCACGCGGCAGTTGAGCGAAGAGCTCCTCCGTGAAGGCGCTGAGTGTGCCGTCCAGACCTGCGCGGTGTTCCTTCATGATGCCTCCCCTTGGCATTGCAAAGCGTCCTGACGACCACGAAAAATAATAGTAGAGGTTCTTTTTTTTCTGGACGGTGAGCCGTGCCGAGGTGAGACTTCGCCAAGTCCGTACGGGATTCATACACCGGCCCGACGACGGCTCGGCGGGAGCTGCGATCGCGGCAACGGCGGGGGGGACGGCGCCCGGGGCCACCTCCCGACGGGGCCTCGCAGGGTCGGCGTTTGTGCTGCACATCACCACGGCTGAATACTGAGCGGCACGGACCGCGGGCCGGCCGCAGACCACGTGGCGATGCCGCGTCGCGCCGCTCGAGCCGCCGGCGTCGCGGAACCGTCTGCGCGCAACTGCCCGGGGTGGGCGGGTGGTTGGAACGCAATGGCACGTCGGCCCGTTTCCCGTACAAACTTCCACGCCCAACGGCCGCTCAGGCCTGCTCGGGTGTGCGCATCCTGGAGGCAGACCATGGCGAAACAGGCACGATCGGCCCGCACCCGAGAGGCCTTGGTCCGGGCGGCGGCGTCAGTGTTCGACGACGCCGGATACGAGGGCACGGCACTCGCCCGGATCAGTGAGGCGGCCGACATCTCCATGGGCGCCCTGACCTTCCACTTCTCCTCGAAGAAGGCACTGGCCGAGGAGGTGCAGGAGCAGGGTGTGGCCACCACGCGCCGCGTCGTGGAGCAGGTGGCGGCCACGCGGGGAGCGTCCCCTCTGGAGACCGTGGTCTCCGTGACCCTCGCGCTGGCCACCCTGCTCGGACGGGACCCCCTGGTGCGTGCCGCCGCACGGCTCGCCCGCGAACGCACGGACTCCGCGTGCGACTGGTCGGACTGCTGGCTCCCCACGGTCGAGCAGCTGACCGCGCTGGCGGCCGAGAGCGAGTGTCCCGGGCGCGACGACCGCGCCACGGTCGTCGCGCTCGCACAGCTCCTCGTCGCCGGAGCGGAGGCGCACATCCGCGGCGCCGCGCGCGCCGAGAACGGACCCGACCTGTCAGGGGAGTTCGCCCGGATCTGGGAGGCCATGCTGCGCGGCATCACCGCCCGCCCCCTGGTCCGGCCGGAGCCGGGCCGGGACGAGGTGTCCGACGGCGCGCCGTCCCCTTGCGAAGCCAGGGAACTCACCGTCGCGGGGCGAGTGCCGGCCGAGGCGCGGTAAGGGGTTCCTCTCGGCCGAGAACCGGCCGCGCCATCGAGGCCGGGTCCGGGACCGACATCCGAGAGTGCGATCTTTGAACCCTCGAATGTGCCGAAGTCGTCGCTCCAAAAGGAAAAGCGCTTCGGGCTGCGGACAGCGGCTCGTAGCTTTTCCCCATGCCTGATTCATCTTCCGTCATCTCCAAGGCTGTTGTCCCCGTTGCGGGTCTTGGCACTCGCTTCCTTCCCGCAACAAAGGCCACCCCCAAGGAAATGCTTCCCGTGGTGGACAAGCCCGCCATCCAATACGTGGTCGAGGAAGCCGTGTCCGCGGGAATCTCCGACATCCTCATGGTGACCGGACGCAACAAGCGTCCTCTCGAGGACCATTTCGACCGCAACTACGAACTCGAGGAAGTACTGCGGCGCAAGGGTGACAAGGAACGCCTCTCCCAGGTGTCGGCCTCCACCGGACTCGCCGACATCCACTACGTACGCCAGGGCGATCCGCGCGGGCTCGGGCACGCCGTCCTGTGTGCGGCTCCGCACGTGGGCGCGGAGCCCTTCGCGGTACTCCTGGGAGACGACCTGATCGACGAGCGCGACCCGCTCCTGACCCGCATGGCCGAGGTCCACGCGGAGCACGGCGGCAGCGTGGTGGCGCTGATGGAGGTGGACCCGGACCAGATCCACCTGTACGGATGTGCCGCGGTGGAGGCGGACTCCGACGGCGACGTGGTGCGCATCACGGACCTGGTGGAGAAGCCGTCGCCCGGCAGCGCGCCGAGCAACTACGCGGTCATCGGCCGGTATGTCCTGGCCCCGGAGATCTTCGACGTGCTGCGCCGCACCGAGCCGGGACGTGGCGGCGAGATCCAGCTCACGGACGCGCTGCGGGACCTGGCCGGCTCCGCACAGGGCGGGCCGGTGCACGGCGTGGTGTTCTCCGGACGGCGCTACGACACCGGGGACCGCGCGGACTACCTGCGCGCCACCGTGCGGCTGGCGTGCGAACGCGAGGACCTGGGGCCCGGATTCCTGGCGTGGCTGCGGACGTTCGTGGCCGAAGAGGCGCTGACGCCGACGGGCTGACGGGCTGACGGGCTGACGGGCGATGCCGTTCCCACGCCCGACCGGGGATCCGGCCGTGGTCGCACCGGGGATCCGGCCGTGGTCGCGCGGCCGGGCGCGGCGACTTCACGAACTTGCCAAGAACGTCCGGGATATCCCGCACGGCCATGGTTATTGAGCCGCCGTTGCGTAATGTCGTTGCCCGCGCCAGACATGTTCCCTGCGCACCAGCAGAGACGGGTCCACATCGCCGTGGATTCCGGGGGATGCACCGGAGCGAGAGTGTTCTGCACTGCGTGTCCGAACCCTCGTCGGGCGTACGGAAAGCGTCGATTTCCCCCTCGCACCGCAGAAACCCACCGTGCAGCAGATACCCGTCGGATCTCTCCCGCCGCCAAATTGACGTCGTCCCGGAGAGCGGCATTATCCGGCCCCGGCCTGGTTCCGTGCGCCATACATCGCCTGTGACCGCTTCTGGCCGAGCCTGCCCCCTGACGAGCCTGCCCATTGACGAGCCTGAGGATGAAAAAGAAATGCGGACCGTTGCAGTTGTTCTCGGTACCCGGCCGGAGGCCATCAAGTTCGCGCCGGTGATCCGAGCGCTTCAGGACGACCCACGCTTCCACCCGATCGTCGTCTCGACCGGACAGCACCGGCAGATGCTCGACGAAACCCTGGACGCCTTCGACCTCGAGCCGGACATCGACCTGGAGATCATGGCGCCGAAGCAGACGCTGTCCCAGGTGACCTCCCGGTCCTTGCACGGCCTCGGCGAGGTGTTCAAGGACCTTTCGGCGGAGGCCGTGCTCGTCCACGGCGACACGGCGACCACCCTGGCCGCCGCGCTGTCCGGCTTCCACCACCAGATTCCCGTCGTCCACGTCGAGGCGGGGCTGCGCAGCGGGCACCTGCGGTCGCCGTTCCCCGAGGAGGGCAACCGCAGGCTCGTGGCACAGATCGCGGCGCTGCACCTCGCCCCCACCCCCGGCAACCGCACCAACCTGCTGCGGGAAGGGATCGCCGACGACAGCATCGTGGTGACGGGAAACACCGTCATCGACGCGCTCCAGTGGGCCAGCGGGAAGTCCTCCTCGTACGGCCACCCCGCGCTGGAGGACCTCGACACGGACACCCGGCGCATCGTCGTCGCCTCCGCCCACCGGCGCGAGGCGTGGCCGCATCTGCCGGAGATCGCGGATGCCTTCGTCGACGTCGCGGAGGAGCCCGATGTCCGTGTCGTCGTCCCGCTGCACCGCAACCCCGCGGTACGGGGCACCCTGCTCCCGAAGATCGGCGGCCACCCGAACATCACGGTGGTCGATCCGCTGCCCTACCTGAGCTTCAGCAAGCTCATGCGGCGCGCGGACATCGTCCTCTCCGACAGCAGCGGCGCACAGGAGGAGGGTCCCGCGCTCGGCAAGCCGACGCTGGTCCTTGGGAACGTGACCGAGCGCTCCGAAGCAGTGGTGGCCGGTACCGCACGGCTGGTCGGGACGGACCGGGACGGCATCGTCGCCGCGGCGACCGAACTGCTGCGCAGCCCCGAGGCCTACCGCCGCATGGCCACCGCCGCCAACCCGTACGGAGACGGCCGCGCGACGGAGCGCACCGTCCAGGCCATCGCCCACTACTTCGGCGACGGCCCGGCGGCCGAGTCCTTCACTCCGGCCACCCCCGTCGACGACCTGTCCGTGGAACTGGCCCGCACCGCCACCGCCGCGCCCGCCTGAGCCGCGTGGCCCGGAGCACCTACACCAACTGGCAAGGGAAGCAGACCGTGAACCACCCCGCCCCCCTCGTCCGCGCCACGGCCGAGGACCGCAACGCCGAGACTCCGCTCAACTTCACCGGCCGGCACGTCGAGGCCACGCTGGTGCGCAACGCGGACAACTACTTCGTGCGCGGCTCCGCCATCGTCGTCAACCTGGGCGTCGACGCGGTCCACATCGCCCAGGAGCCGCGCAAGGGCATCCCTCCGCTGTCGTCCACCATCCTGCGCGAGTGCACCGTCGAACAGGCCGACGCCCTCGTCCTGTTGCGCACGGACGACGACGTACCCGTGGCGCCGATCGTCGACGAGCCGGGATGGCGGCTCCTCGGCGACCTGCTGGCACAGGCTCCGCAGCAGGGTGAGGGGACCTCCTTCCCCCGGGACACCCCCCTGTGGCGCAGCCCGCAGGACGACGCGGGGACGATCAGTTTCGATCCCGCGTACGTCCTGAAGCAGACCCAACTGCCCGAGCGCGAGCAGCAGTTCCAGATCAAGGTGAACCTCTGGTTCGCCCCGGCGGGCACCGACTGCGCCATTCACGACCGGCACGACTTCATCGAGGTGCACACGCAGGTCCACGGTCTTGGGAGCATGCAGAAGTTCAGCGCCCAGGACCACGCGGCGCTCTACGAGGACCTGCGGATGAGCCCCGGATACACCACCCCTGACCCCTTCTGCGTCCAGGAGTCCGACGGCTCGTACCGCTACCCCTGGCACCAATACCGCGCCGACACCGACTGCGTCTGGCTCGCCGTCGAATACCACGCCATCGCCCGCTGAGACGTCCTGGAGAAGACCATGTCCCACAATGACGCGACCCCGTTCCGCGCCCCCAGGTTCACCCCCGAGACGGTCGCCGACCAACTGCGCGACGGGTACTGGCTCGAGGCGCCCGACGTCGACAACGACGGCAGGCCCGACCTGTTCGGCTACGGCCTGAGCCTGGGCGAGATCTACTGGTACCAGAACGGCGAGGACTGGACCCGGCGCCTGGTCGCCGACCGGATCAAGATGCCGGTGGGTGCGGACTACGCGGACATCAGCGGCAACGGCCACCCCGACATCATCGTCTGCTACGACCTGTACGGGCCCATCGGCACCATCCACGACGCCAACGACGCCGGCGGAAAGATCGACTGGCTGGAGAACCCCGGCAGCCCGGACAAGGACGAGTCGCGCTGGAAGCGTCACTACATAGGCCGGACCACCGGCATGCACCGGCTGCGCGTCGGCCACTTCACCCAGAGCGAGCGGCTCGAGATCATCGGCCTGCCGATCGTGGCGAAGGAGGACGTCCACGCGGTGCTCCCCGTCGTGCTGTTCACGCAGCCCGACGACGTGCACGGCGCGGAGGAATGGCCGATGACGGTCATCGACGACACCCACTTCCGGATGATCCACGGGGCGGAGAAGAAGAAGGGCCTCATCCCGGGCTCGGACCGTGACTCCCTGCTGCTCGCCTCCGACGAGGGCGTCACCTGGATGTACTGGGACGAGGACAAGAAGGAGTGGATCCGGACACTCATCGGCACCGGCGAGCTCACGCAGTTCGAGCAGACCGGGTTCCGGGGCAGCGGCGACCTCAACGTCGGACGTGTCGGCGACGATCCCATGGCGTACGTCGCCGCCATCGAGCCCTTCCACGGCAACACCGTCGCCGTCTACACGAAGGCCACCGACGGTCCTGCCGACGAGGTCGAGTGGAACCGCGTCCTGCTCGACGTCTACGGCGACCCCAACGAGAACGGCGAGGGCCCCGGCCACCAGATCGTCACCGCCGACTTCGACGGCGACGGCGAGGACGAGTTCCTGGTCGCCCTGCGCGGCCCGTGGCCGTGGCAGGGGGTCATGTACTACAAGGCCGTCGACCTGAAGAACGGCATCTGGACCAAGTGGCGGGTGTCCGACGAATCCGTCGCCCGCATCGCCACCGCCGACTTCAACGGAGACGGCCGGCTCGACTTCGCCACCATCGCGTACTCGGTCCAGAACTACTACGTGGCCAAGGACGCCAAGCTCATGGTCTACCGCAACGAGATCGACATTCCGTAGCGAGGACCACCGCCCCCGCGGCGACCTCACGTCACGCGCCGGCCGCTCTTGCATGCGCCGTTAATCTGCACTGTCCTGTAGACCGCGCTCGCAGATATAAGGCGTGTGCAATTATTACCCCCGTTGTCCGCACCCGGCGGCACACACCTGACAGGAGGTTGTCCATGCCCCTCGCCCTGCTGGCCCTGGCCATCAGTTCGTTCGGGATCGGTACCACCGAATTCATCATCAACGGCCTGCTGAACGAGGTCGCCGGCGACCTGCACGTGTCGATCTCGACGGCAGGCCTGCTGACGTCCGGATACGCACTCGGCGTCGTCGTCGGCGGACCCGCGCTCACCGCCCTCACCGCGCGCATGCCCCGCAAGGTCATCCTGCTGGCGCTGATGGCTCTGTTCATCGCGGGCAGCCTGCTGTCGGCCGTCGCGCAGACCTACGGGCTGCTGATGTTCGGACGCATCGTGTCCGCCTTCGCACACGGCGCGTTCTTCGGCGTCAGCACCGTGGTCGCGGCCGACATGGTCGAACCGGCCAAGCGGGCCCGCGCGATCTCGCTGATGTTCACCGGCCTGACCCTGGCCAATGTGCTCGGCGTGCCCATGGGCACCCTGCTCGGCCAGCAGTTCGGCTGGCGGTCCACCTTCTGGGTGGTCGCCGCCCTCGGACTCATCGGCCTCATCGGCATCGCCCTGCTGGTTCCGCACACCCCGGCCGACCCGACGGAGGGACTGCGCGGACAGCTCACCGCCTTCCGGCGTCCGCAGGTGTGGCTGGCCTTCGGCATCACCGCCATCGGAATCAGCGGTCTGCACGCCTCGTTCACCTACGTCACCCCGCTGATGACCGAGGTCGCCGGCTACAGCTCCGGGGCCATCAGCTGGTTGCTCGTCCTGTTCGGCGTCGGCCTGGTCATCGGCAACCTGCTCGGCGGCAAGGCCGCCGACCGCGCCCTGATGCCCACCATCCTGGTGGTGCTCGCCGGCCTCGCGGCGACGCTGGCCCTGTTCACGATCACCGTGCACAACCGGCCCGCGGCGGCCGCGACCCTCGCGCTGCTCGGCGGCGTGGGCTTCGCGACGCTCTCGCCGCTGCAGATGTACATCATCAAGCAGGCGGGGGGCGCCAATGCCCTGGTCTCGTCCGCGAACATCGCCGCGTTCAACATCGGTGTGGCCCTCGGCGCGTGGGTCGGCGGCCTGACCATCAGCGCCGGCCTGGGATACGCCTCGGTGAACGGGGCCGGAGCCCTCCTCACCACCGGTGGTCTGCTGCTGGCCTTCCTGGCCGCGGCCCTTGGCCGACGCACCCCGGCCACCTCCCCGACCGCAACCCCCGCCACGGAACCGGCCCCTGCACCGGCGCGCAACTAGGCGCTGCAGGGGCGGAGTTCCGGGCTCTGACGGAAGGCGACCGAGCAGAGGAGAACCCGTTCCCTCTGCTCGTCCCCTCCGTCGCTCGTCCCCTCCAAAGCTCGTCCCATCCATCGCGTATCGCCGCACGGCGGCAGGAGAACTGGAGTCGACCCGTGGGGTCCAACTTGCAGAAACGACTACCTTCCCTGACGGGGATGCGCTTCATCGCAGCCTTGTTCGTCTTCCTTGCCCACATCGCCATCGAGAACCTCTGGGACGACCCGGAGGTGAACGAGTCGATGACGCTGACCGTCAACCGGCTCGGCTGGGTCGGGGTCGGCTTCTTCTTCATCCTCAGCGGCTTCGTCCTGACCTGGTCGGCCCGGCCGAAGGACACGGTCCGCGCCTTCTGGCGCCGGCGGCTGATGAAGGTCTACCCGAACCACCTGGTCACGCTGGTGATCGGCGCCCTGCTCCTGCTCTGGACCGGCCAGGCCCTCAACCTGGGCAACACCGTGCCCGGCGCGCTGCTCATCCAGTCGTGGTTCCCCAGCCCGAACGTCTTCTCCAGCACCAACAGGCCCGCCTGGTCGCTGGCGTGCGAAGCGCTCTTCTACCTGTCCTTCCCGCTCCTGCACCGGCTGATCCTGCGCATCCCGCGCAACCGCCTGTGGGCATGGACGGCCGGAGTCCTCGCCGCCGTCGTGCTGGTCCCGGTCTGTGTCCAACTCTTCGTACCCGACCGCCCGTTGGCCCCGTGGGCCGACATCCCGCTGCGGCACTTCTACGTCGTCTACAACCTCCCGCCCGTCAGGATGCTGGACTTCACGCTCGGCATCCTCCTGGCCCGGCTCGTGCGGACCGGCAAGTGGCTCCCCGTCCGGCTCTCCGCGGCCATACCGCTGCTTGGGGTCTCCCTCGTCGTCCTCATGTTCGTGCCGGCGATCTACGGCATGCTCGCCGTGACCGTCGTACCGCTCATGATGGTCATCGCCGCGGGCGCCCAGGCGGATGTGAACGGCACCCGGTCCCCGTTCCGCGGACGGGTCATGATCTGGCTCGGCGAGGTCTCCTTCGCCTTCTACATGGTCCACGACCTCGTCCTGCACTACGGCCACAGACTCATCGGAGCCGAGAAGACCTGGTCGACACCGGGCGCCATCGGGATATCCGTCCTGTTCGCCGTGGCCAGCCTGTTCTTCGCCTGGCTGCTCTACACCCTGGTGGAACGGCCCGCCATGACCCGCTGGGGACGCTCGTCCCGCCCGGCCAAGGAGCCGCGCCCAGAGCCGGCCGAAGTGCGGGTGCCCCCCGTGGGCGATCTGATTCCGCCGCAGGCGGAGCGGGAGAAGACCGCCGTCGACCGGTGACCCGGAGAACGGGCCCCCCTCAGTACTCCCCCGGCTGAGGCGGGCCGCGCGGAGGCCGACGGCTGTGACCGTCGGCCTCCGCACCCTCCCCGTGGACCGGTCCGACCGAACCACGAACCACATCGGCCCAGGGAGCGACATCATCGTGACCCCCCATGCCCACACCCCGCCGAGCGCCGGACATCCGCCGTTCTGCGTCGTGCTCGGCCCCGATCAGGCGGGCAAGTCGACCGCCCTCGACCACCTCGGCCGGTCCGCGCCGCAGTGGCGGCTGCTGTCCGTCGACGACGCCCGTCTCGCCCCCGAGCACACCCTGATCGGCCGGCTGCGCAGGAACGTCGTGAAGGACGTCGCGCCCCATCCGGACGACTGGTCCCCGGAGTTCTTCGCCTCGCTGGTGCAGACCGCGGTCGTCCATCTGCGCGACCAGCTGCTGCGCGACGAGGGGTCGGGACGGCCCGTCGTCGTCGACTCCTACTACTACAAGCTCCTGGCCAAGTGCCGTCTCGCGGGGGCCCCCGACAGCCCGCTGTTCGCGTGGTGGCGCACCTTCCCCCGGCCGCGCCGCGTGGTCTACCTCGACGTACCGCCCGAGACGGCCTGGCGGCGCAGCCGCATGGGGCTCGACCTCAACCTGCTCGAGCACTACGGCCCGCGGCCCGAGTGGGACGGGTTTCGCCGCTACCAGACCGACCTCGCCAAGACGATGCGGGACGAGATCCATTCCCTGCCCGTGACCGTGATCGAGGAACACGACCGCCCGGAGGACACCGCGGCGGCGATACGAGAGGTGCTCACCCATGAGTTCGGCTGAGTCATGGACGGATCCCGAGCGGCTGCGCCGTTACCGCGCCCGCGTGTTCGCCGAACGACAGGGGCTGCGGGAGGCCTTCGCCGACGCGGCCGGCCACCAGGAGGGCGTGCTGCGCGACCTGCTCGACTTCAACTCCGGTACGGAGTACGGGAAGCGGCACGGTTTCGACCGTATCCGCACCCTGGACGACTTCCGCAAGGCCGTGCCCGTCCAGACCTACGCGGACCTCGAGCCGTGGATCGAACGCGCCGCGGGCGGTGAGCCCGGCGTCCTGACCGCCGACCGGCCCACCGTCTTCTTCACCAGCAGCGGCAGCACCGGCGCGCACAAGAAGGTCCCGGTGACGCCCCGCTTCATGCGCACCACCTTCTTCCCCTTCTACTACGCCGCGTGGGCGCCCCTGATCGAGCACTTCCCCGACGTCCTGAGCCACCCGGGCGCCGTGCTCAACCTCAAGCACGACCCGCTCTCCGCCCCGCCGACCACCGCGTCAGGACGGCCCCATGTCGGCGCGAGCCAGGTCGACTTCGGCTCGGCCTTCGGCGAGCCGCTCTCCGCGGAGCCCGGCACCGGCGCCCCCTGGGCGACGCTTCCGGTTCCGGTCGCGGCCGACGAGCACCTGGAGAAGATGTATCTGCGGCTGCGCCTCGCGGTGGAGAGCGATGTGCGCTGCGTCATCGGGATCAACCCCGCGATGGTGGCGGCCCTGCCCCATCAGCTGCGCCAGTGGTGGCCGCGCATCGTCAAGGAGGTGCGCGACGGCACCCTGGGCGGACTGCCGTACGGCTCCCCGAACCCCGAGCGGGCGGCCGAACTCGAGCGGCTCGCCCGGCGCCACGGCACCGTACGCCCCGCGCACGTCTGGCCGCACATGCGCGCCCTGTTCTGCTGGACCACGGGCCTCGCGTCCCTCTATCTCCCGCGGCTGCGCGAGGAGTTCGGCGCGGGCGTGACCGCTCTGCCCGCGCCCGTCGCCGCCTCCGAGGGGCCGGTGGGCGTGGCCCTCGACCGGCACCGCACGGCGGGCAGCCTCGTCGTCACCGCCGCGGTGCACGAGTTCGCCGACGCCGATCAGGACCTCGGGCCCGACACCGCCACGCTGCGGCCCGACGAACTGGAGCCGGGCCGCGACTACCACGTCGTGTTCAGCCACGTCGGCGGGCTCTACCGCTACGCCGTCGGTGATGTCGTACGGGTCGTCGACCATCAGGAGGGCGTGCCCCGCCTCGAGTACACGGGCCGCGGCAACCACCGCTCCGATCACGCCGGGGAGCGACTGCGCGACGCCCAGGTCATCAGGGCCCTGCAGAGCGCGCTCGACGCCACAGGCCTCGAACTGCGCAACGCCGCCTGCCGGGTGGCGACGGGCCCGCGGCGGCCCGCGGCCTACGAGTTCGCGGTTTCGGCGACGACGCCGTGGAGCCAGGACGAATCCGCCCGCTTCACCGGCCGGCTCGACCAGGCGCTGCGGCGCGAGTCGGCCGGCTATCACGCCGCGCGCACCACGGACCGGCTCGCCGCTCCGACGCTGAACCTGCTGGACCCCGAGGCGTTCCTGCGCGACTGGCAGGAGCAGGTCGCGTGCGGCATCCGCCCCACCCAGGTCAAGGACCGGCTCTTCCGCCAGGACCCGCAGCTGTGGGCCCGGCTCACGGAACCCTCCCGCGGCTGAGCGCGCGGCCGGCCACCGGCCCCGCCCCCGCGGCCCTCTTCGCACCGAGAGAAAGCAAGGACTGCCATGACCGCATCACTGGACGCCGTCGAACGGACCGCGCTGCTCACCGCCGCACTGCGCGCCGCCGAGACCAAACGCCCCGACCGGCTGTACGAGGACCCGTACGCCGCGGCGCTCGCCGGGGACATCGGTGCCGAACTGCTCGCGGAGGTCCGCGCGGCCACCTTCCCGCCCGGCCTGGAGCGGACCCTGCCGAGCACCCCCGACTACAACGCCATCCGCACCAGGTTCTTCGACGACTACCTCCAGGAGGCGGCGGCCGACCCGGAGACCACCCAGATCGTGCTCGCCCCGGCCGGCATGGACTCGCGCGCCTACCGGCTCGACTGGCCGGCCCGCGTGCGCTGGTTCGAGGTCGACCGTCCCGCCGTCCTCGCGTACAAGGAGGAGCGGCTCCCCGACGTCGAGCCGCGCACGGACCATCGCAAGGTCGCCGTCGACCTCACCTCCCCCTCCTGGGAGGACGACCTGCGGGCCGCGGGGTACGACCCCGCCACCCCCTCCACCTGGCTGCTCGAAGGGCTGCTCTACTACATCCCCGAGCCGGACACCCACCGCATCCTGGAACGGGTCGCCGCGATCTCCGCGCCGGGCAGCCGCATCGCCGCCGACATCGTCAACACGGCGGCCCTGACCCTGCCTCAGATGCAGGGCCTCCTTGACGTGTTCGACGGCTGGGGCTGCCCCTGGCTGTTCGGCACGGACCAGCCGGAGGCCCTGTTCGACCGCTATGGATTCACCGTGCGGGCGCCCCAGCCCGGGGAGCGGGGCGCGGACTTCGGGCGCTGGCCCGACCCGGTTCCGCCGCGCGACGTGGACGACGTGCGGCGGGTCTTCTTCGTCCACGGACGGCGGCGCTGACATGCCGTCGGCAGTGATCGTCGGTGGCAGCTTCGCCGGGCTCGCCGGCGCCCTGGCGCTGTCCGGCATCGGCTACCGCGTCCTGGTCCTCGAACGGGCGCCGAAGCCTCCCCAGTGGTCCATCGCCGAGGCCGTCTCCTGGTGGGAGCGCCCGACCGTGCCGCAGGGACTGCACTCGCACACCCTCACCTCACTCGGCGTACGGGTGCTGCGCGAGCGGGCTCCCCAGGTACTCAACGCGGCCCGGGTGGCGGGCGCCCCCACCCTCGACCTCACCGATGCCCTGCCCGCGGGCGCGACCGACACCGCACGCGAACCCGGCGACGCCGAACTGGTCGCGCTCGGCTGCCGCCGCTCCAGCCTGGAGCTGATGCTCCACCGAGCGGTCGGCGAGCTGCCCGGCGTCACCGTCCGGCACGACACCACCGTCAGCGGCATCGAACTCGACCGCTCCGCACGGCGGGTGCGTGCCGTCGTCACCGGCGACGGCACGCGCATCCCCGCCGACATCGTGGTGGACGCGACGGGGCGCCGCGCGCTGTCGCGCACGTGGCTGCGCGACGCCGGCCTGCCGGTCGCCGCGGACCGCACAAGCCCGTCCGGGCTCACCGGTTACACCCGCTTCTACCAGCTCAAGACCAGCACCCTGCCGGGGCCCATCAACCGCGGCAACGCCGTCGGCGACATCTTCGGCCACTACGCCGGAGTCCTGCACCCGGGCGACAACGACACCTTCTCCATCGCCCTGGCCACCCTGCCCGGCGACCGGGCGCTGCACGGCCTGCGCAGCCGGGCCGGGTTCACCGCGGCGGCACGCGCCACCCCGGGTCTCGCCCCCTGGCTGGAGAACAGCACCGGCGCGCCGATCTCGCCCGTACGCGTGATCACCGGTCCGCCCAACACGCTGCGGGGCACGGCGAGCACCCGGCAGGCTCCGGTCGCCGGTCTTTTCCCGGTGGGCGACGCGGCCTGCATCACCAACCCGCTGTTCGGCCGCGGCATGTCGCTCGCCCTTGAGCACGCCTTCCGGCTCGCGGATCTGCTCGACGGGCAGCCGGACGTCGACATCGCGCAGCGCGAGGCCGTGGCCCGGATGACGCAGCAGCTGTTCCTCCCCTGGTACGAGCAGTCCGCCGCGTCCGACCGGCTGCGCATCGCCCACTGGCGGGCCGCCGTCGACGGCACGCCCGCCCCCGCGCCGGTCCGGTCGCAGGACGGCCCGCCCGGCTTCGACGAGATCGCGGCCGCGGCGCGCAGCGACTGCACGGTGTGGCGGGGGCTTACCCGCGTCCTCATGTCGCTCAGCACCCCCGCGGAGGTGCTCGGCGACGAGAAGTTCGTCGCCCGCGTCCGGCAGGCGGGGCCACCCGCCGATGCACGGCCCGAGGGACCCGGCAGGGACGAGCTCGTGCGCGCGGTCATGTCGGCCGAGGGGGCTCTCGTATGACGGCCCTCCCCCTGGAGCAGCCGAGAGCGCACCCGGCAGCCTCGCCAGCGGGCCGCCGCCGCGTCCTGCTCGCGCCGATCACCGTCACCCCGTCCAAGCCGCTGACCCCCAGCCACCTCAAGGGGCTCCTGTGGACGGACGTGATGTACCGGGCCACCCGGCAGCTGGCCGACGTCACCTACCGCTACAGCCACACCACCTATCACCCCACCGAACAGACCCTGGGGTTCTGGGAGTTCCTCGACCGCACCCACGGCGACACCGACTACACCGACCTCGCCGAGGACGGCATCGGCGAGCTGTACGTCGACTTCCGCGCGGCGCCACGCGCTTCGGCCCACGCCCTGCGGCCCTACGCCGAAGCGGTCGAGCACGGCTGGGTGCACCCCGCGGGCACCCGTGTCCTGCGGCTGTGGACCGAGCACTACGCCGCGCTCGGCCTGCACGACCCCGGCCTGCTGCGTCACCAGCCGCCCGGCCTCACCCTCGACGCCGCCCTGAACCGCCTGGCCGGCCTCGGCATGTGCCTGGACCAGCGCGACGTCGGCGGACCCGTCTACCTGGACCTCACCCGCTTCGGGCTGCCCCTGCGGCAGCTGGTCACGGCCGACGGCCGCGCCAACTATCTGGCCTGCGCGCTGCGTGAACTCCTTCCCATGGCACCGGACTTCGACGAAGTGGTGCTGCTCTACGACAGCGAGCTCGACCCCGACTACCAGCAGCTGTCACGGGTGCTCACGGCGCTGGGGCCCAGCGTGCGGCGGGTGAGCCTGGGCAGAGTGCCCATCGACGGGCAGATCCGCTCGGCCCGCCAGGGCGGCTGGCGCGACGTGCACGCGGGCGCCCTCCTGCGGGCCGTGCGCGACGAGCACGACCCGGCCGCCGTCCACCTGGGCATGCGGCTGTACTTCATCGCCATGCTCGGGCCCGGCCGGCAGCAGTCCTTCCGCGCCGACCTGCTGCACCAGAGCATCAGGCGGGCCGGGCAGCTCCTCGCGTCGGCCCGGCACGATGCGCCGCGACCTCTCGACGAGCATCTCGCGCGGCACCGCAAGGACCACCTGTACGTCGATCCGTACCGGCTGGCCTCCGGCCTGCTCGGCAAGCGCCGTGCCGCACCCGCATCGGACCTCCTGACAACGGTGTTCTCATGACCTTGACCCAGCAGGGCCTGCGCGAGCGGGCCGCCGCACGCATCCGTGCCGCACGACCCGGCCTCGCCGCACGGCACGACCTGGACAGCTACGACGGGCTCATGGCGGCCCAGCACGACATCGCGGCCGAGGACGCGGACGCGGGCGCCCTGGCCGCCGTAGTGCTGCGCAGCTTCGACCTCGCCCAATGGGCCCGCGAGACCTGCTCGTTCGCCCTGGGGGTGGGGCCCGAGCGGGCGGCCGCCTGGCGCGCCTCGTTCACCCGCACCGTGTTCCTCGCCGGCAACCCCGCCCACCTGCGCGACCGGTTCACCTTCGCGCACCTCGCCCCCGATCTCTCGGCGGCGTGGGCCGCGCCGGGGCCCGCATCGGAGACGGCCGGGCTGCGGCGGCTCCTGAAGCTCTTCGACGGCCCTGCCGCCCTGCCGGACCGCCCGGACACCGTCATCGAGATCCCCGGCGGGCCCTCCGCGGGCAGCCGCAGCGGCGTGTGCCGCGAGCTGTATGTCGCCACCGCCGACTGCACCGTCTCCGAGGCCCTCGTCCACGTCAATCACGTGCTCGTCGAGGCGGTCCTGGACGGTGCCATCGCCCCTGGCGACCACCTGGCGCTCCGTCAATTGCCGCGCCTGTCCTGGGGTCAGGGACGCCTGGCCCGCGTGCGCGCCGTCACCGACCACCAGCTCCCCGGACGGCTGAAGGCCGCCGCCGGGCTCACCGAGGAGGCACTCCTTGCCTGAAGCGACTGCGACCGCGACTGGGGCGACTGCGACCGCGCCCCCGATCCCGGTCCCGACCACCACCGACACCCGGGTCATCCGGTTCGGCTATCACGGCTCCGCCGCGGTGGCGTCCCACATCATCGGCCTGGCCGGCTGGGACAAGGCCGCCGTGCGGCTGAGCGAGTACGACGTCGCCGACCCGTTCAGAGGCGTGCGGGCCGACGAACTGGACCTGATGATCGTCAAGTTCGGGCTCAGGGAGCCCGACCTGGTCACCAGCCGGGTGCTCGCCGAGGACGCTCGCGCGGTCGTCGTCGGCGCGGGGCATCCGCTCGCCGCCCGCGCTTCGGTCTCCGTCGAAGAACTCGCCGACCACGACACCTTCGCCCGCCCTGGCACCTTCCCCGACTACGTGTGGGACGAGGTCGTGCCGTCGCGCACCCCGGCAGGACGCCCCATCCGCCGCAACCGCCTGGTCACCTCCATCCCCGAGATGATGGGCCTGGTGGCCCGGGGGGAGGCCGTGCACATCTCGCTCCTGTCCCTGGCCGACATCGCACCGCCGGGCATCCGCGTGGTGCCGCTCCACGACCTGCCGCCCGCCCCGGTCACCGTGGCCTGGCGTCGCGGCCGCGAACTCCCCGAACACATACGGAAGTTCATCACCACGGCGGAAGCGGAGGCGTCCCGATGACCACCCTCGCGACCCCCGTCCCCGTGGTGCTGCTGCATGCCCTGTCGCTGCGCGCCACGATGTGGGAGGCCCAGGCAGGCGCGCTGCGCGCGCTCGGCCATCGCGTCCTCGCTCCCGATCAGCGCGGCTTCGGCGCCACCCCGCTGGGGGACGAGCCGCCCTCCCTCGACACCGTGGCCGACGACCTGGCCCGCACCCTCGACGAGCACGGCATCGAACGGGCCGCCCTGGCCGGATCGTCCATGGGCGGATACGCGGCGATGGCTTTCCTGCGCCGCTTCCCCGACCGGGTCGCGGGACTCGCCCTGATGTCCGCGCGCGCAACCGCCGACAGCCCCGAAGCCGCCACCCAGCGCCTGCAGTTCGCCCATGTCGTCCAGGACGAGAAGGCTGGGCGGCCCCTGGTCGAGCGCGTCACACCCGCGCTGCTCGGCGCCACGACCCGGCGGCGCAACCCCGAGCTCCTCGCCCACGTCCTCGCCGACGCCCGTGCGGCCGACCCTGCCGCCCTGGCCTGGGCACAACGGGCCATCGCCGCGCGCCCCGACTCCACCGACGTGCTGCGCGCCGCCCGGGTGCCGGCCGTGGTGATCGCCGGGGCCGAGGACGCATTGGTGGCCGCCGACGAGTCCCGGCACGTCGCCGACGCCCTGCCGCACGCGCGGCTGGTCACGGTGGCGCGCGCAGGGCACCTGCAACCCCTGGAAGCGCCCGAGAAGGTCACCGCGGCCCTGGGCCGCCTCCTCGCCGAGATCGCCGCGACGGACCACGACCGCCCCGCGACACCCGTCGGCGCCGACACCGGGAACAGAGGCCTCGCATGCTGACCGAAGACCACAAGGACTGGGGCTACACCACCTCGACCGGCCTCGGCTTCACCCACCACTCCGTCGTCGACACCCACTTCCGCGCCTGCGAACGGTCCTACCTCGACCTGCTCGGCCGAGCGGGCGTCGCACCGGGACAGCACGTGCTCGACGCGGGGTGCGGCCCCGGCGACTTCCTGCCGCACCTGGGATCCCTCGTGGGCGCGAGCGGCAGGGTCACCGCCATCGACCTCGCCGAGGAGAACGTGGCGCTCGCCGCACGGCGCTCCGGGGAGTGGCAACTGCCGTGCTCCGTAGAGGTGCACCGGGCGAGCCTGCTCGAACTGCCCTACCCGGACGACTCCTTCGACGCCGTGTGGTGCTCCAACACCGTGCAGTACCTCGATGACGACGAACTGGCCGCCGCACTGGCCGAGTTCAGCCGTGTCGTGCGTCCAGGCGGCACCGTGGCCGTCAAGGACCTCGACGCCCACCTGATCACGGCACGGCCCGCCGACCCCTATCTGTTCGGCGACTTCTTCCGCGCCGCGGGCGCCGCGCCGGGCTACGCCCGCCAACTGCTGCGCACCCGGGAGCTGTACCGCCACCTCAAGCGGGCCGGGCTCACCGAAGTGCGCCAGCAGACCGTCCTGATCGAGCACCACGCGCCGCTGCCCCCCGCCGCGACGGACTTCTACACCGCGGCCTGCGCCCAGATCGCCGGGCAGGCACTGGCGCTCGGCCTCAGCGAGGAGTGGCGGCGGTTCACCGACCCCGCCGCGCCCGACCACCCGCTGCGCTCCCCCGACGGATACATCAGCGAGGGAAACGCACTGGCCGTCGGCACCGTGCCCGCCGCCCACCACTGACGGCGTCCCTCTCCCCGACCACCGACGAGGAGCCGAGACCACCCATGCCGGCGACCGCCCCCTCCCCCTGCCCGCCCGCGCCGGGCCGTGTTCCCCTGCTCGGGCACGCGCCCGCCCTGCTGCGCAGGCCCCTGTCCTTCTTCGAGTCCACCCGCACCGACGACCCGCTGGTCCGCATCGGCTTCGGCCCTTTCCACCTGTACCTGGCCAACGACCCGGCCCTGGTCCACCGCATCCAGGTGGACACCGGGGCCTTCGAGCGGGGCCGCTTCTTCGAGGGCCTCGCCGGCCACTTCGGCAACCCGCTGATCGCCTCCGAAGGCGCGGCCCACAGCCACCAGCGACGGATCGTCAAGCCCGCCTTCAGCCGGCGCAGCGTCCGCTCCCACACCCAGGACATCGTCGAGGAGGCCGACCGGCAGTTCTCCTCCTGGCGGCCCGGCACACCCGTCGCCGCGGACGAAGCCCTGTCGGATCTCGTCGCGGCGGTCGTGCTGCGTGCCCTGTTCAGCGCCGACCTGAGCCACGACGTCGTACGCGACATCCGGCAGACCCTCTTCCTGATCGCCCGCAGGCTGATCCCCAGGACCGTCTTCCCCGGCTTCCTGATGTCCCTGCCGACGCCGGGGAACCGCCGGTTCGACGCGGCCGTGCGGCGCTTCCACGCCATCGTCGACGCACTGGCCCAGGACCGCCGCGCCCACCCGGTGGCCGCGCACGACGTCCTGGACGTGCTGCTGAAGTCGACGCACCCGCTGACGGGCCTGCCGTACACCGACGAGGAGGTCCGCGGCGAGTTCCTGATGATGCTCTTCGCCGCCCTGGAAACCACCGGCACCTCGCTGACCTGGGCGGTGTTCGAGACGACCGTCCGGCCCGAGGTGCAGCGACGGATGCACGACGAGGCCTCGGCCGTCCTGGACGCAGGGCCGCTCGACTACGACCGCCTCAAGGACCTCTCGTACACCCGCAAGGTCGTCGACGAAACGCTGCGGCTGCACGCGCCGATGCTGTTCACCCGGCGGGCCCGGCACGACGTCGAGCTCGCCGGGACCCTCGTCCCCGCGGGCTCCGAGATCGGCTACAGCCCGCGGGCCATGCACCGCAACCCGGACACGTACGACCGCCCCCGGCACTTCGACCCGGAGCGCGGCGAGTCCGAAACCGGCCAGGACCTGCCGCGCGGCGCCTACTTCCCGTGGGGCACCGGACCACACCGCTGCATCGGGGAGCACCTCGCCGAGACCACGATGACGGTGGCCCTGGCCACCCTGGTCACCCGCTGGCAGCTGCGGATCGCGCCGGGCACCCGAAGGATCACGGAGTCGAACAGCTCCCTGCCGCACCCGAGCAGCCTCCCCCTGGTGGTGACTCCGCGCACCTGAACCGGGGGAGGCGCGGGGGAGGCGGAACCCCGCGCAACTGAACCAAGGCCCATGTCCGCCACCGCTCACCCGACGTCCGAGAACCGGAGCACCATGAACCTCAACCTCACGTCCAAGACGGCAGTAGTCACCGGCGCCAGCCGCGGCATCGGCCTCGCCACCGTCCGAAGGCTCGTCACGGAGGGCGTCCGCGTCGTGGGTGCCGCGCGCACCATCACGCCCGAGCTGAAGGAGACCGGGGCGCTCACGGTGTCGGCCGACCTGAGCACGGCCGAAGGCGTCACCACGCTCATGACCGGCGCCCTCGCGGAGCTGGGCGGCATCGATCTGCTGGTGAACAACGTCGGGGCCGGCGACGACCTCCGCGCCGCCGGTTTCCTCGACACCGACGACGCGCAGTGGCTGCGCAACATGGACTTGAACCTGCTCAGCACCGTGCGGGCCAGCCGGGCCGCGCTGCCCAGCCTGATCGAGCGCCGCGGTGCGATGGTCAACGTCTCGTCCGTCTCCGCCCGGCAGCCCGGCGGCAGCCCGGTCGCCTACAGCGCGGCCAAGGCGGCGCTCACCGCGACGGGGAAGGCCATGGCCGAGGAGTTCGGCCCTCAGGGCGTACGGATCAACACCGTTTCTCCGGGCGTGGTCCGCACCTCCATCTGGGAGGCCCCCGACGGCTACGGCCACCAGGTCGCCGCCGAAGCCGGCAGCGAGCACGCCTCGTTCCTCCAGGGCATTCCGGAGACCTTCGGCCTCACCACGGGCCGCATCATCGAGGCCGACGAGGTCGCGGCCCTGATCGTGTTCCTGCTCTCCGACGTCGCGGGCAGCATCACGGGCGTCGACCACGTCATCGACGGCGGCGCGATCAAGGCGCTGTGACAGGCAGAACCTGAACAGCAGCCCAGATAGACCGATCACTGACAGAGGCCACGTCCACGGACGTGGCCTCTGTCAGTGATGGCGCGCGCCCACCCCCGCTTGGATCCGCCCTGCCACCAGGCTAGAATAATAGCGATTTCTATGTTTTCCTCCGCTGCGGCGTCACCGCCACCCCACGGGCCTGCCCGTCCAGGGCAACGGCACAGGCAGGACGAGCACACCTTCCAGGAAGGGTCACAGTGAAGCAGGAAAGGGCGGGCCGGACTCGCCGCGCACTGTTGAGAGCGGCCGCGAGCGAGTTCGACCGGCTCGGCTACTCCGGTTCGTCGCTCGCCCGGATAGCCCGAGCGGCGGAGATCTCGATGGGCGCGCTGACCTTCCACTTCGCCTCGAAGGGGGAACTGGCCGCCGCCGTCAGGGAAGACGGCGAAGCCGCCACCCGCGCACTCGTCGATCATGTGGCCGCGCGCCAGGAACGCCCCTTGCAGTCCGTGGTGTCACTGACGCTCGCCCTTGTGGAACTCCTGGAGCGCAACCCCTCGGTACGGGCCGCCGCCCGCCTGGCCCGGGAGGGTTCCGATGAGCAGCCCGCCTGGCAGTGCCTGTGGGCGCCGATGATCGGCGCGCGGCTGCGGGAGGCACCGGCCGAGAGCCTGCCCGGCGTGGATCGCACCGCGATCACGGACATGGCGGTGCACCTGGTCTGCGGGGTGGAAGCGACCCTCTGCCATCGTTGCCACCCCGACGCGCCGGGCAGCAACGTCACGATGCTCGCCCGCGTCTGGCGGCAGGCCCTTCCCGACGTGAGGTTGCCCGCGGGAGCCGACGGCGAAGCGGCGATCGCCGCACTCACCGCCGACGAACCCTGAACGAAGGCGGCCACGAACAACCCGCGCGACCGGTCACACGGCGCTGCATCCCCCGTCGACGGGCACTCCGGCTCCTGTGATGAAGGACGCCTGGTCACCGCAGAGCCAGGCGGCCGCCCTGGCCACCTCCAGCGGGTCGGCGAGACGGTGCTGGATGGCCCGGGCCACCGCGGCCTGCTCCAGCTGCGGCACCTGCTCCATGGCCGTCTCCATCAGCTCGGTGCGGGTGGCACCCACCATCAGGGCGTTGACTCGTATGCCGCGGTCGCCGTACTCGGCGGCGGCGGCCTTCGTCAGTCCGAGCACCGCGTGCTTGGCCGCCACGTAGGGGGCGATGGCGCCAGTCGCGAACGCACCCGCGGTACTGCAGGTGTTGACGATCGAGCCGCTCCCCTGGCGCAGCATCACCGGGATCTGGTGCTTGAGGCAGTTCCACACCCCCCGCACGTTCACGTCCATGATCTGCTGGAACACCGCGTCGTCCGTCTCGTGGATCGGCGTGCCGATGGAACCCCAGCCGGCGTTGTTGTACGCGGCGTCCAGCCGCCCGAACTCGTCGACCAGGGCGGTGACCGCCCGCTCGACGTCCTTCGGCTCGGTCACGTCCCCCGCCGTCACCAGGGCCCGGCCGCCCGCGGCCTCGATGTCATCGGCGAGCTCGCGCAGCCTGTCCTCGCGGCGGGCCATGAGCCCCACCGCCGCTCCCTGTTCGGCGAAGAGCCGCGCCGCCGCGGCGCCGATGCCGCTGGAAGCTCCCGTGATCATCACGGTCTTGTCCTGAAGCGGCCCGTGAGACGTGTCCATGGCATTACTCCTGTGGCTTGTGGTCACGCGAAACTCGAGACGTGATCGGCGGCCCACGTCCGATAGGTGGTGGCCGGCCGCCCCAGCAGCGCCTCAAGGTCGCCCTCGGTGCCGGCCGATGCATCGGCGGCCCGTCGCCCGGCCGCCTCCAGAAGGGCCTGCGCGAGAGGCTCGGGCAGCCGCTCGCGCCACCGCGCCAGCGCCTGATCAGGCGTCAGTTCCTCGAATCCCAGGGGGCGTCGGAGGACCTCGGACAGCTGCTCGGCCTGCTCCCGCGGCGTCAGGGGCTGCGGGCCCGTCAGCGCGTACGCCTCTCCCCCGTGGCCGGGCTCGGTGAGCGCCCGCACGGCCACATCGGCCACGTCGCGCGGATCGACGCACGCGGTACGAGCGTCGCCCCCGGGGCTCCTGACCATGGATTCCTTGCGGATCGAGGACGCCCAGGACAGCGTGTTGCTCATCGGCGAGCGCATGCGCAGAACCGTCCAGTCAAGGCCCGAGTCGCGCAGCAGCGCCTCGCTGTCACGGTTCCAGCGCGCGATCAGGTCGTTGGCGTCGGGGTCCGTCACGGCCGTCCAGGACAGCTTCACCGCTCGCCGTACCCCCTGTGACCATGCGGCCCGCAGGATGTTCTCGTCGTCCTTGGGCCGCAGCGGGTTGGCGGTCACCACGAAGACCGCGTCGGCCCCCGCAAGCACCTCCTCCAGACGCGCGAGGTCCTGGTAGTCACCCGTGACGATCTCGCCGGGCAGCTCCATCCGGGCCGCCTTGTCCGCGTCCCGCACCAACAGCCGGGCGCCGCCCCGCGACCCGAGGCCGCGGGCGACATGCCGGCCCACCGCACCCGTGGCACCGGTCACCACGATCTTCGGGCCTTCGCCCGCCCACTGCTTCATGACGCCACTCCCCGCTCCTTGCCGAACTGCAGCTTCTTGACGATTCCGGGGGGCGCGAGCGCGGGCAGCAGGCACTGCCAGGCTTCCTCGACCCGCTCGGGCAGGTCGCTGCGGGAGGTCTCCAGCTGCGCGTGCATCTGCGCTCCCGTACAGGCGCTGACGATGAGGCGGGCATACGCCTCGGCATCCACCCCGGCCCTCAACTCGCGCCGCTTCTGCGCGTCCTGGAAGTCCCGCAGGAGGATGCCCATCCACTGCTGGTGCGAGTTCTCGCTCTTGGGCACGAAGTGCTCCTGGTCCATCACCAGTCGGGCACCGGCCTGCAGGACGGGATTCTCGAGCAGTTGGTACGCCCAGGTCAGCGTGGTGTCGATGGCGTGCTGCAGGCCCTGCGAATCCTGCGGCGGCACCACGAGGTCGGGCTGGGCCGTGACGATCTCGCGCGCGAGTTCCTCCTTGGACTTGAAGTGGAAGTACACCGCCCCAAGCGTCAGCCCCGCCCTCTCCGCGATCCGCGCGACGCTGGCGCCGGCGAAGCCGTACTCCCCGAACACCTCGGCCGCCGCCCGGATGAGGGCGGCCCGCGTCCGCGCCGCCCTCTCCTGCTTCACCGCTCGCACCGCCATGTGCACCCCGCTGATCAGCTTCGACAAGAAAAATACTATTCTTTATCTTACTGCAGGCGGGGGGAGACGCAGTACTTCCCCATGCCTCAGTTCAGCACGCAGTTTCAGGGGAGAGAACTCGTCATGGCACTCACCGTCACCACCTCGGCGCCCGATTCGACAGCCACCAAGAAGCTGGTGCGCAAGTCCATCCAGGACGAAGCCCTGGTCACCGGCTGGCGCCCGGTCTCCGAGATGTGCCAGGTCGTCACCGCGCGCTGGCCGCACCAGCACAGCTTCTACACCGAAGGCGGCCGCTACAGTCCATTGCTGGTGACGGAGACGCTGCGCCAGGCACTCGCGCTGCTGACGCATGCCGCGCACGACATCCCTCTCGACCACCGCCTGGGCTGGGAGCAGATACGGTCCACCATCGACGCCGAGGCGCTTGGCACGGACGCGGGCCCCGCCGAGGTGGAGCTGCTCATCGTCCACACCCAGGTCAAGAGACGTCGACTGGGCTCGGTACAGCTGGCGTCCCACGTGGAGGCCAGCCGCGCGGGCAAGCCGCTGGGCACCGCCTCGCTGGAGTACACCACCCATCCCCCGGCCATCTACGACCGGCTGCGCGGCAACTACGCGGACGCCGCGAGCGCCTTCGCCCGGGCGATCCCGCTCACCCCTCCCGTGCCGGCCTCCCACGTCGGCCGCGGCGACTCGCGCAATGTTGTCCTGTCACCCACGAGCGAGCCGAACACCTGGCAGCTGCGCGTGGACACCTCGCACAGCGTGCTCTTCGACCACCCGCACGACCACATCCCCGGCATGGTGCTGCTTGAGGCCGCCGCCCAGGCGGCCCAGGCCGCGGCGATGCCGCGCGCGGTGGTGCCGGTCGCCTTCGACACGGCGTTCTTCCGGTACGTGGAGTTCGACCGGCCCTGCATGATCACGACGGAGCCCCTCACGCAGGACGGCGAGGGCCACATGTCCATCAAGGTCAACGCCCACCAGGGTGAACTGCCCGTGCTCTCCAGCACGGTGACACTCCAGGCTCAGCCGACGCGCTGACGGCGCGGGCAACGCGGACGGGCGGCACGGACAGCACGCGGGTGGTCCGCCCACCATGCCGCCCCGTCTGAGCCGCCCCGTCTGAGCCGCCGACTCGAACCGGCGGCTCAGACCTGAGGCAACGGGAGCGCCTGATCGGTAGCCGCTACACGTTGAAGCGGAACTCCACCACGTCCCCGTCCTGCATCACATACTCCTTGCCCTCCATACGCGCCTTGCCCGCCGCGCGCGCGTCGGCGACCGAGCCCGTCTCGACCAGGTCCGCGAAGGAGATGACCTCGGCCTTGATGAAGCCCTTCTGGAAGTCGGTGTGGATGACGCCGGCCGCCTCGGGGGCCGTGGCGCCCTTCGGGATCGTCCAGGCGCGGGACTCCTTGGGGCCTGCCGTGAGGTAGGTCTGGAGGCCGAGGGTGCGGAAGCCTACGTGGGCGAGCGTGGCCAGGCCGGGCTCTTCCTGGCCCACCGACTGGAGGAGCTCCAGGGCCTCGTCCTCGTCCAGCTCCACGAGCTCCGACTCCAGCTTGGCGTTGAGGAAGATCGCCTCCGCGGGGGCGACCAAGGCGCTCTGCTCGGCCTTGAACTCGTCGTCCGTCAGCTCGTCCTCGTCCACGTTGAAGACGTAGAGGAAGGGCTTCGTGGTGAGGAGGTGGAGGTCGTGGAGGAGCTCCTCCCGGCCTGAGCCCTGGACGATGCCCGCCGAGAAGAGGGTGTCGCCCTTCTCGAGGATCGCCTGGGCCTCCTCGACCGCCTTCACCTTGGGCGCCACGTCCTTCTTGATGCGCGATTCCTTCTGGAGGCGCGGGAGGACCTTCTCGATCGTCTGGAGGTCGGCGAGGATCAGCTCGGTGTTGATCGTCTCGATGTCGTCCTTGGGCGAGACCTTGCCGTCCACGTGCACGACGTTCTCGTCCTTGAAGGCGCGGATGACCTGGCAGATCGCGTCCGACTCGCGGATGTTCGCGAGGAACTTGTTGCCCAGGCCCTCGCCCTCGCTCGCGCCGCGCACGATGCCCGCGATGTCGACGAAGTCGACCGTCGCCGGGAGGATCTTCTGGGAGCTGAAGATTTCCGCCAGTTTTGTCAGGCGCGGGTCCGGGACGCCGACCACGCCGACATTCGGCTCGATCGTGGCGAACGGGTAGTTGGCCGCAAGGACGTCGTTCTTGGTCAGGGCGTTGAACAGGGTCGACTTGCCGACATTGGGCAGACCGACGATTCCGATCGTGAGCGACACGTTGCGACTTCCCGTACGTGGAGGCTGTGGGTGGACGGCCCGGAGGGCCGGAGCGACCGTAGGGCGATCCCCCAGTCTACGGCGTGCGGGCCCCGCCCTCGTCGGCGTATCGCTCTCGTATCGAACGCTTGGCCAAGGTCGGCCAAAGCGCGTGTCCCATGCCGGATTATCGGTACGGCTCGACCTAGGTTGGTCCGGTGGAGCAATCAAGGACGCGTCCCCCTCAGCCTCCGGCCCGGCCGCGACGCACCGCGCCCCTGCCCCCGCAGGGCAGCAGGTCCGCCCCATCGGCGGTGGTCTACCGCGCCGCGTCCCGGCCCCGCCGCCCCGTCCCGCCCTTCGTACGCAAAATGCGCGCGCTGCCGATCTACCGCAGGCTGCGCGCGATGCCCAATCCGCGTCTCACGGGACTCGGCAGCGGGCTGTTCTGTTCCGCGACGATGTTTCTGCTGGCCTGTCTGCTGTGGCTGCTCTTCGGCAGTTCGGCGGTCGCGTACGGCGTGCTCTTCCTGCCCGTGAGCGCGCTGACCGCGTTCTGGGTGCGGCCCGCCGACCTGGTGACCGCGCCGGTGGCCGTGCCGATCGCCTTCGCCGTCGGCCTTGTGCCCATCTCTGGCGGCAGTGGCGGTTTCAGCGGGCACTTCATGGGGCTGATCACCTCGCTCGCGCTGCATGCGGGCTGGCTGTACGGCGGGACGCTGATCGCCGGTCTAATCGTGACCGTGCGCAGGATCAAGCTCATGGCGAAGCGGCGGCGGGCTCGGCAGGCTGCCGCCGTTGCCGGGCCGCGGGGGCCCAAGCGGCGCATGCCCACCACCTGAGGACGCGCGAGGGAGCTACTCCAGCTACTCCTTCTCCGCCGCCGCCATCGCCGCTCCCACGATGCCCGCGTTGTTCTGCAGCTCCGCGGGGACCAGCTCCGCCCTGATGCCCTCGATCAGCGGCAGGAACTTGTGGGACTTGCGGCTCACTCCGCCGCCGATGATGAAGAGCTCGGGCGAGAAGAGCATCTCCACGTGCGCCAGATACTTCTGGACGCGGTGCGCCCAGTGCTCCCAGGTGAGGTCCTCGTCCTCCTTGGCCTTGGACGACGCACGCTTCTCCGCGTCGTGTCCGTGCAGCTCCAGGTGGCCGAGCTCGGTGTTCGGGACGAGGCGGCCACCGGTGAAGAGGGCGCTTCCGATGCCGGTGCCGAGGGTGAGCAGGATGACCGTGCCCGTGCGGCCGCGTCCCGCGCCGAAGTGCATCTCGGCGACGCCCGCCGCGTCCGCGTCGTTCAGGACGGTGACGGGGGCGCCGCCGAGCCGGTCCGCGACCAGGCTCTGGATATCCGTGCCGATCCAGCTCTTGTCCACGTTGGCCGCCGTGCGTGCGGTGCCGCCGGTGATCACGCCGGGGAACGTGGCGCCGATGGGGCCCGTCCAGCCGAAGTGCTCGACGACCTCACGCACCTTGTCGGCCACGCCGTCGGGCGTGGCCGGATGCGGTGTCAGTACTTTGTGCCGCTCTTGTGCCAGGTCTCCGCGGTCCAGGTCAACGGGAGCGCCCTTGATCCCGGATCCGCCGATGTCCACACCGAAGATCTGCATGAGACCGACGATACGGCCAGCACCTGGCCTCCGCGTTACTTCTGTGACAGCTCCGCGGCCTCCGCGCGCAGGTCACGGCGGAGCTCCTTCGGGAGCGAGAAGGTGATCGACTCGTCGGCCGTCTTCACCGTCTCCACGTCTCCGTAGCCCCGCTCGGCGAGCCACTCGATGACGCCTTCCACCAGGACGTCGGGAACGGAGGCACCCGAGGTGAGGCCGACCGTGGTCACGCCCTCCAGCCAGGCCTCGTCGATCTCCTCGGCGCCGTCGACCAGGTGCGACGCGGGTGCGCCCGCGTCGAGGGCGACCTCGACCATGCGGATCGAGTTCGACGAGTTCTTGGAGCCGACGACGATGACGAGCTCGGCGTCCTCCGCCAGCTTCTTCACCGCGATCTGGCGGTTCTGCGTGGCGTAGCAGATGTCGTCGCTCGGAGGGGAGATCAGGCCGGGGAACTTGGTCTTGAGGGCGTCGACCGTCTCCATGGTCTCGTCGACCGAGAGAGTGGTCTGGGAGAGCCAGACGACCTTGTCCGGGTCGCGGACCTCGACGTTCGCGACGTCCTCCGGGCCGTCGACCAGCGTGATGTGGTCGGGGGCCTCACCGGACGTACCGATGACTTCCTCGTGGCCCTCGTGGCCGATCAGGAGGATGTCGAAGTCGTCCTTGGCGAACCGGACGGCTTCCTTGTGGACCTTCGTGACCAGGGGGCACGTCGCGTCGATGGTGGCGAGTTTCCGCTCGGCGGCTTCCGCGTGGACCGTGGGCGCCACTCCGTGCGCGGAGAACATGACGATGGAGCCCTCCGGGACCTCTGCCGTCTGGTCGACGAAAATGGCGCCCTTCTTCTCCAGGGTCTGCACCACGTACTTGTTGTGAACGATCTCGTGGCGGACATAGATCGGGGCCCCGTACTGCTCAAGGGCCTTCTCGACGGCGATCACGGCACGGTCCACACCCGCGCAGTAGCCGCGGGGGGCGGCGAGCAGGACTCGGCGGGCAGGAGTCGAAGCAGTCATACCCACCATCGTAAGGCCGAGCCCAGCGCGTCAAAGATCGGCTTGTTGGGGAGACTGGGGGCCTGCGTTCACTTACGGAGGCACGATGTCCGGTAACTCCGACAACTCAGACACGACGGCCGGTGCCCACCCCGGCACCGCTGCCGAGGGCGACGGCCTCCGGCGCAGTCTCGGCTTCCGTGATCTTGTCGTCTACGGGTTGCTGTTCATCGCCCCGATGGCGCCGGTGGGAGTCTTCGGGACGCTCGACGCCAAGTCGCAGGGCGCCGTGGCGCTCGTCTACATCATCGCCACGATCGCGATGGCCTTCACCGCATTCAGCTACGCCCAGATGGTGAGGGTGGTCCCCCAGGCGGGCTCGGTCTTCGCCTACGCGCGCGTGGGGCTCGGCAACGGCCCCGGGTTCATCGCCGGGTGGATGGCGATGCTCGACTATCTCCTCATCCCCGCCGTCGCCTATCTCTTCTCCGGGATCGCGATGGAGGCCCTGGTGCCTTCCGTGTCCCGGTGGGTGTGGACGGCTATCGCGGTCCTGGTGACGACCGCGCTGAACCTGTGGGGGGTGCGGGCGGCGGCGCGGGTCGGGTTCCTCGTGCTCGCCATGGAGATCGTGGTCCTCCTCGTCTTCATGGTGTCGGCGATCGTCGTCCTGGTGCAGGACGGGGCGCAGCGGGACTGGCTTTCGCCGCTGAGCGGGGACGGCTCGCAGGGCGCCTTCGCGCTGGGCGCGGTGGTGGGGGCGGTGTCGGTGGCTGTGCTCTCGTATCTGGGCTTCGACGCGATCGCCTCGTTCGCGGAGGAGGTGACGGGGGGCTCGGCGAAGGTGGCGCGGGCGGTGCTGTTCTGTCTGGCGCTCGCCGGTGTGCTGTTCATCGCCCAGACGTATCTGGTGGCGCTCCTGGAGCCGGTGTCGTCGGCGCAGCTGGCCGCCGAGCCTGCCAAGCAGGGGTCCGCTTTCTACGATGCTGTCGACTCGGCGGTCGGGGACTGGCTCCATGACCTGGTGGCCGTCAGCAAGGCGATCGGTGCGGCGTTCGCCGCGCTGGCCGGGCAGGCGGCTGCGGGGCGGCTCCTTTTCGCCATGGGGCGTGACCGGCGGCTGCCGGGGGCCCTGTCGAAGACGGATTCCGGTACGCCTCGGCTCGCGTTGCTGTGCGCGGCTGTCGTGACGATGGTGGCCGCGGTGTGGGCGGCTCGGCGGGACGACGGGATGGATCACCTGGTGTCGGTGGTGAATGTCGGGGCTTTGACGGCGTTCGTGTTGCTCCACGCGAGCGTGGTGGGGTGGTTCGCGGTTCAGCGGCGTGGGGGGCCTGTCAGTTGGTGGCGGCACCTCTTGGTCCCCGTGCTGGGGGCGGCGATCACCATTGCCGTGATTGTTGAGGCCGCGGGTTCCGCGCAGGTGGTGGGGGCGATCTGGTTGGCCGTGGGGCTCGTCGTGCTCTTTGCCCAGCGGGCTCGACGTGGGGAGCCTTAGACCGCCGCTTCGTCTGGCCGCTGGCCCGGCGGGTGGCCTGGACCGCCGCTTCGTCTGGCCGCTGGCCCGGCGGGTGCCCTGGACCGCCGCTTCGCGGCGGATGTTTCCCGCCCGCCCACCCGATCACCCCGCGTCCGATCCTCATCGTAGGGACGATCAAGGCAGGCGCAGGCGGAGTGGGATGGGATGGAGTCTTGAGCGTCTGAGCGATGGCGGGCAGTCCGCTGCCCCTCGCCGAAATGGGAACCCGGTCGTGTCAGAGGGTGCCGATACGCTCGGCGCATGGCTTTGAATACGTCTGCGGATGCCCCGCTGCCCGTCGGTGAGGTGTCGCGGCTCATCGGTGGGTGGATCGATCGGCTCGGTGCCGTGTGGGTCGAGGGGCAGATCACCCAGCTGTCCCGCAGGCCCGGCGCCGGTGTCGTCTTCATGACGCTGCGCGACCCCTCGCACGACATCTCCGTCAGCGTCACCTGCTACCGCCAGGTGTTCGACGCCGTCGCGGACGTCGTCTCCGAGGGCGCCCGAGTCGTCGTCCACGCCAAGCCCGAGTGGTACGCACCCCGGGGGCAGCTGTCCCTGCGGGCCGTCGAGATAAAGCCCGTCGGCGTGGGCGAACTGCTCGCGCGGATCGAGCAGTTGAAGAAGAGCCTCGCCGGGGAGGGGCTCTTCGCGGCTGATCGGAAGAAGGCGCTGCCTTTTCTGCCGCAGCTCATCGGGCTCGTCACCGGCCGCGCGTCCGCCGCCGAGCGGGACGTCCTGGAGAACGCCAGGCACCGCTGGCCCGCCGTCCGCTTCGAGGTGCGCAACGTCCCCGTCCAGGGCGTGCACGCCGTGCCGCAGGTCGTGCAGGCCGTGAAGGACCTGGACGCGCTCGACGCCGTGGACGTGATCATCGTGGCGCGGGGCGGCGGCAGCGTGGAGGATCTGCTGCCGTTCTCGGACGAGCAGCTCGTGCGGGCCGTCGCCTCCTGCCGTACGCCTGTGGTCTCCGCGATCGGGCACGAGCCGGACAACCCCCTGCTCGACTACGTGGCCGACCTGCGCGCCTCCACCCCGACCGACGCCGCCAAGAAGGTCGTGCCGGACGTCGGGGAGGAGTACGAGCGCGTGCGCTGGCTGCGGGACCGGGCCCGGCGCTGCATGGACGCCTTCCTCGACCGCGAGGACCGCGGTCTCGCGCACGCGCTTGCCCGCCCCTCCATGGAGAATCCGCACCGCATGATCGAGGAGCGCGAGGAGCAGGTCTCGGCGCTCGTCGACCGCAGCCGCCGCACGCTCGGACACCTCCTCGACCGCGCGGAGTCGGAGCTGACGCACACCCACGCGCGCGTGGTGGGCCTCTCCCCCGCCGCGACGCTCCAGCGGGGGTACGCGGTGCTGCAGAAGACGGACGGCGCCGTGGTGCGGGCCGCGGCAGAGGTGACCGCCGGCGAGGAGCTGCGGGCCCGGGTCGCCGAGGGCGAGTTCACCGTACGAGCCACGGAAGACGCACCGGCCGAGCATGCCGCACAAGCCGTACGAACCGACATTTAGGGTGGGGCACATGACCAGCAAGACGGACGAGGCCACGAGCCCGGCGGACGCACTCGGCTACGAGCAGGCGCGGGACGAGCTCATCGAGGTCGTACGCCGCCTGGAGACGGGCGGCACCACGCTCGAGGAGTCGCTCGCCCTGTGGGAGCGCGGCGAGGAGCTGGCGAAGATCTGCCGCCGCTGGCTGGACGGCGCCCGCGCACGCCTGGACGCGGCCCTCGCCGGGGAGGACGGGGACGCCGGCGACGCCGGCGACGCGGAAGGCGACGACGACGCCTGAGGCGCGGACGAGGCGGGTCCCCGGACGGCGACCCGCCCTGACCTGGTGCGTTGTGAAGCGGATCACCATGCGAGCGATTTGGTTGAAACTTAAACCGCAACGTCGTACGGTCGATCTCGCAAGCTGATCCACGCTCCACGCTCCACGCACGCAACGCACCGAGAAGGTTGATCCATGTCTCTCGTCCTTGACCCCGCCGCACAGGACCTGCTCTTCCGCGAGGCCCGCACCGCGAACTCCTTCACCGATGAGCCGGTCACCGACGAGCAGGTGCAGGCGATCTACGACCTGGTCAAGTTCGGCCCGACCGCCTTCAACCTGTCGTCGCTGCGGATCACGCTGGTCCGCTCCCCCGAGGCCCGCGAGCGCCTGGTCCAGCACATGGCCGAGGGCAACCAGCCGAAGACCGCGTCCGCCCCGCTCGTCGCGATCCTCTCCGCGGACAACGAGTTCCACGAGGAGCTGCCGGCGCTGTTCCCGCACTTCCCGCAGGCCAAGGACGTGTTCTTCTCCGAGCGCCCGGCCCGCGAAGGTGCCGCGCACCTCAACGCCGCGCTGCAGGCCGCCTACTTCATCATCGGCGTGCGCGCCGCGGGCCTGGCCGCGGGCCCGATGACCGGCTTCGACGCCGCCGCCGTCCAGAAGGAGTTCCTGGACGGCGACCACACCCCGCTGATGGTCGTCAACATCGGCAAGCCGGCCGAGAACGCCTGGTTCCCGCGCTCCCCGCGCCTCGAGATCGACCAGGTCGTCGAGACCGTCTGAGGCCGAGGCAGCAAGAGAGGCAGCAAGAACCGCAAAGAACCGCACACGAAGAGGGCCCCCGGCGCTTACCCGCCGGGGGCCCTCTTCGTACGTATGTCAGGAACGAGCCGTCAGGAACGGGCCGTCAGGACGTCTTCAGCGCCTGCGCCATCTCCGTCAGCTGACCGAACGACGCCGTGCCCGCGACCACCGTCGTCGCGCCCTTGTCCTCGCGCACCAGGGCGTCGTACGTCTGTCCCTCGTAGCGGTGCCAGGTCTGGCCGCCGATCTTCTCGGTGGCCTTCGTCCGCACGGCCCGCTGCGTGGCCTCTTCGATGAACTTGACCGGCTTGGCCGTGGACTGCTTGACCGCGACGTACTCACCGGACGGGTCGAGGAAACCCAGGTGCCAGCTGTCGCCCGCGGCGCCGTCGAACCGCACCGACGTCGGCTTCCACGCCTTGGCCAGGCCCTCGGGGGCCACCACCGGATATGCCGCCGCCCGGCGCGCGGTCAGCAGCTCCACGCGGTAGTCGACCCGCTTGACGGGGCTCTTGGAGTCGTCGTGCGGGATGAAGATGTAGATCGCGCCGGCGACGAGAGAGATCACCGCCATCGACCACAGCATGTTCCGTACGGTCTGCTTGCCTTGTCTGCCTGCCACGCACCCATGTTCTCAGGCCCCGGACACGGCTCTTCCCCCGGTACTCCCCAAGCGGTCACCCGCGCGCCCGATCCGCTCATGCGTGGGGCCCTCTGCTCATTTTGTCGACCTGCGGATAGAGTCGTGCCACACCCTCATCCGGCCGTCGTCGTATCAGCAGAAAGGTGCGCTCCGATGACCGAGCATCATCTCCCCTCCGAGCTCGAAGTCTCTCCCGAGGCTCCCGACCGCAACCTCGCCCTGGAGCTCGTCCGGGTCACCGAGGCCGCCGCCATGGCCGCGGGCCGCTGGGTCGGCCGCGGCGACAAGATCGGCGCCGACGGCGCCGCTGTCAGGGCCATGCGCACCCTCGTCTCCACCGTCTCGATGAACGGCATCGTCGTCATCGGTGAGGGCGAGAAGGACGAGGCCCCGATGCTCTTCAACGGAGAGCGCATCGGTGACAGCACCGGTGCCGAGGTCGACATCGCCGTCGACCCGATCGACGGCACGACCCTCTGCGCGAAGGGGATGCCGAACGCCATCGCCGTGCTCGCCGCCGCCGACCGCGGAGCCATGTTCGACCCGTCCGCGGTCTTCTACATGGACAAGCTGGTCACGGGCCCGGAAGCCGCCGACTACGTCGACATCAACGCCCCGGCATCCGTCAACATCCGCCGCGTCGCCAGGGCCAAGGGCCGTTCCCCCGAGGACGTCACGGTCATGATCCTCGACCGCCCCCGTCACGAGGGCATCGTCAAGGAGATCCGCGAGACCGGCGCGCGCATCAAGTTCATCTCGGACGGTGACGTCGCAGGATCGATCATGGCCGTGCGCGAAGGCACCGGCGTCGACATGCTCATGGGCATCGGCGGCACCCCCGAAGGCATCATCTCGGCCTGCGCGATCAAGTGCCTGGGCGGCGTGATCCAGGGCAAGCTGTGGCCGAAGGACGACGCGGAGCGCCAGCGCGCGCTCGACGCGGGCCATGACCTGGACCGCACGCTGTCGACGACCGACCTGGTCCGCGGGGACAACGTCTTCTTCGTCGCGACCGGCATCACGGACGGCGAACTGCTCCAGGGCGTGCGCTACGCCGCGGAGACGGCCTCGACCTCGTCCCTGGTCATGCGCTCCAAGTCGGGCACGATCCGCAAGATCGACTCGGACCACCGGCTCGCGAAGCTGCGCGCCTACAGCGCCATCGACTTCGACCGCGCGAAGTAGCACACCGGAGGGGGCGCCCCGTGCGGGGGACGCCCCCTTCGGCGTGCGGACATACGGACCGCTATCCGGCGGCGGCTATCGGGCCCGTGGTCGTGTGAGCGGCCTTCTTGAGCTCCACCTCGCGCCGGCGCCGCCTGGCGAGCACCACGCGGCGCTCCGCGGCCGTGAGGCCGCCCCAGACGCCGTACGGCTCGGGTTGGAGCAGGGCGTGCTCCCTGCACTCGACCATCACGGGACAGCGGGCGCAGACGCGCTTCGCGGCCTCCTCCCGGGACAGGCGTGAGGCGGTCGGCTCCTTGGACGGGGCGAAGAACAGCCCGGCCTCGTCTCGCCGGCACACCGCCTCGGTGTGCCATGGGGAGTCCTGATTCCGATCGCGCACTGGTTCCCGCTGGGCCGGAACAGCGGCGACCTGCAGGGACTGATGCGACGGCTGCAGCACGGGTCTACTCCTGACGACGGCTTCGCGAGCGAGAGACGATGCAGCAAGCTCTACCCGCTGTGCATGCGCCTATGCACTGAGTTCCGATGTACGGAAGTTCACGCCGTCAGTGGCCGGATGCGCCCCTCAGTGGCCGAGATGTTTGCGCAACTGCTTGTGCAGGTCCCGGACGAGTTTGCCCCGCTTGGGCTTCGCCTCGATGTGGCCCAGGATCGCGAAGCCGTCGACGAAGACGACCGGGGCGTCCCGCTCGGCCGAGTCGAGCGTCTCCACCTCGAAGTTGCCCAGCACGCCGGTGCCGTTGCCCCGCAGCGAGACATTCTCCGGGACGCGGATCTCGACGCTGCCGAAGACGGAGATCGCCTTGATGACGACCTGGCGCTGCTCGAAGATCGCCTCGCTGAGGTCGATCTCCACGCTGCCGAAGATGGCGTACGCGTGCGTGCGGCGGCCCACGCGCCAGCGGCCCTTGCGGACGGAGCTGCTGAAGACCGCGACCAGGTTCTCGTCGGCGACCGGGGGCACCACGCCGTCCGACGGCCGGGAGGGGGCGGGCTCGGGCGTCACTGTCGCGTGCGCCGCGCCGCCCGCCGCGGGCAAGTCGCTGACCAGCGGCTCCAGTTCGCCCATGGTCTTGGCGCGATAGACCCCGTCGATCCGCTCGCCGTGCTCCTCGGCGGTCAACCGGCCCTCGGCGAGCGCCTCGCGGAGGATGTCCGCCGTGCGGTCCCGGTCGGCGTCCGACGCGCGCAGGCCTGCGGGCCGCGGTTCCGGGTTGGTCTGCTGGGGGCGCTTCTCTAGGTCCACACCACTCAGCGTACCCAAACGCGATAGATCGCGACTACCCCTTGAGCCGCCCCGCTGAGCCTTACTGAGCCTTACCTCACAGGCCCGCCCGTCCGGTGGCGTTCTACGCTGGTTGGCGCGTCGCCAATGGAGGCCGCGCCGCTGTCTGCCGAGTGAGGAATGGCCGTAATGTCTGTTAGCCCCCGCCCACCCATCCCGGCGTTTGAGTACTCCGATCTGCTCCCGCTGGGAGAGGACACCACGCCGTACCGGCTGGTGACCTCCGAGGGTGTCTCCACTTTCGAGGCCGACGGGCGGACGTTCCTCAAGGTCGATCCCGAGGCGTTGCGCACGCTCGCCGCCGAGGCGATCCACGACATCCAGCACTATCTGCGGCCCGCGCACCTGGCCCAGCTGCGGCGCATCGTCGACGACCCGGAGGCGTCGGGCAACGACAAGTTCGTGGCGCTCGACCTGCTGAAGAACGCGAACATCGCGGCCGCGGGCGTGCTCCCCATGTGCCAGGACACCGGCACGGCCATCGTCATGGGCAAGCGCGGACAGAACGTCCTCACCGAAGGTGAGGACGAGAAGGCGCTCTCGCACGGCATCTACGACGCGTACACGAAGCTGAACCTGCGCTACTCGCAGATGGCCCCGCTGAACATGTGGGAGGAGAAGAACACCGGCTCCAACCTCCCGGCCCAGATCGAGCTGTACGCGACCGACGGCGGCGCCTACAAGTTCCTCTTCATGGCCAAGGGCGGCGGCTCTGCCAACAAGTCGTTCCTCTACCAGGAGACGAAGGCCGTCCTGAACGAGGCCTCCATGATGAAGTTCCTGGAGGAGAAGATCCGCTCGCTCGGCACGGCCGCCTGCCCGCCGTACCACCTGGCGATCGTCGTCGGCGGCACCAGCGCCGAGTTCGCCCTGAAGACCGCGAAGTACGCCTCCGCGCACTACCTGGACGAGCTGCCCGCCGAAGGCTCCCCGACCGGGCACGGCTTCCGGGACAAGGAGCTCGAGGAGAAGGTCTTCGAGCTGACGCAGAAGATCGGCATCGGCGCGCAGTTCGGCGGCAAGTACTTCTGCCACGACGTCCGCGTGGTGCGCCTGCCGCGCCACGGCGCCTCGCTGCCCGTCGCCATCGCCGTCTCCTGCTCGGCCGACCGCCAGGCCACCGCGAAGATCACCGCCGATGGCGTCTTCCTCGAGCAGCTGGAGACGGACCCGGCGCGCTTCCTCCCCGACACCACGGACGAGGCCCTCAACGACGACGACGCGGCCTCCGACGTCGTGAAGATCGACCTGAACCAGCCCATGGACACGATCCTCGCCGAGCTCACCAAGTACCCGGTGAAGACCCGCCTCTCGCTCACCGGCCCGCTGGTCGTGGCCCGCGACATCGCGCACGCCAAGATCAAGGAGCGGCTCGACGCGGGCGAGGAGATGCCGCAGTACCTGAAGGACCACCCGGTGTACTACGCGGGCCCGGCGAAGACCCCCGAGGGTTACGCGTCCGGCTCCTTCGGCCCGACCACGGCCGGCCGGATGGACTCCTACGTAGAGCAGTTCCAGGCGGCGGGCGGCTCCAAGGTCATGCTCGCCAAGGGCAACCGCTCCAAACAGGTCACCGACGCGTGCGACGCGCACGGCGGCTTCTACCTCGGCTCGATCGGCGGCCCGGCCGCGCGCCTCGCGCAGGACTGCATCAAGAAGGTCGAGGTCGTCGAGTACGAGGAGCTCGGCATGGAGGCGGTCTGGAAGATCGAGGTCGAGGACTTCCCGGCCTTCATCGTCGTCGACGACAAGGGCAACGACTTCTTCCAGAACCCGGCCCCGGAGCCGACGTTCACGTCCATCCCGGTGCGCGGGCCCGGACTGGCGTAGCTCTACGGAGGGGCCCTCTTCGCGAAGAGGGCCCCTCCGTAGACCTCAGGCGTAGACCTCAGGCGTAGACCTCAGGCGAACCGCTGGTTCGCCGCCCCCGTGCACTTCTGGAGCCGCAGCGGCTCCTTGGCCCCCGCCAGGGTCAGGCAGAGGCCGCTGTCGGCGGCCGGACGCAGGGTCCCGGACTCGCGTACGAACTTCTGGTTGGCGCCGCCATGGCAGTTCCACAGCGTGACGGCGGTGCCTTCCGCAGCAGTGCCCGGCACGTCGAGGCAGCGGTCCTGGGTCAGGCCCGTGTGCAGCGACCGCTGCCCCGCGTCGTACCACCACGTCTGGTTGCGGTTGCCCGTGCAGTCCCAGCCCTGCACCTTGGTGCCGTTACGGCTCTTCGACGCGTCGACGTCCACGCACGTCCCCGTGCCCTGGTTCTTCAGCGGCTTGTACGCGTCGCCCCACCCGCCCTGGTAGAGCTTCGGGCTGCCCGTGCTCGCCGGGTCCGCGCAACCGCCCTCGCTCCAGCCGGAGTTGTAGAGCTGCGTCAGGCAGGAGGCGAAGGCCGCGTGGCCGCGGGCGTTGGGGTGGAAGGACTGGCGGACCGAATTGGAGTCCGGCGGGAACGGGTTGGAGAGGTCCACGTAGAGACCGCGCGCCCAGGTGTCCTCCATGCAGACCTCATGGCCGTGGAAGAGGCGGGAGTTGTCGAGGTAGGTCGCGCCCGCGTTCTTCGCCGCCTTGCGCATGCCGGTCTCGAAGGTCGGTACGGCGTAGTTGCGGCCCCACTCGGTGTCGGAGTCGTAGCCGAGACCGCCGCAGGCCAGCTTGCCCGGGAACTTGGGGTTGTCCCGGAAGTCGGGGCCGATCGGGCTCGGGTAGCCCATGGCGACCAACTTGTAGTCGTCGCCCGCGTATCCCGCGTCCTTCATGACGGTCTTCAGGTCGCGGATGGACTGCTCGACCTTGGGCACGAGGGCGTCCACGCGCGCCTGCCAGCCGTCGTTGTACTTGCCCGCGCAGGCGCCCTGGCTGAGCAGAAAGCGCGTCACGCAGTCCGTCATCACCGGGGCGAACTGAAGGTCGTCGTTGGCGCCGATGACCAGCAGAATCGTCTTGATCTTGGTGTTGCGCGCCTTGATGGCGAGACTGTCGCTCTGCACCAGCTCGTCGGCGTACTGCTTCTGGCCGCCGATCTTGATGTTGACGGTCTGCGCTCCCGAGCAGGCCACGTTGTACGTGACGTCCGCGGGGATGCCGGTGCGGTGGATGGCGGCGTCCGGGGAGCGGTGGCACCAGTTGTCGGGGCCGTCGGTGCCGGGTTCGTACGTTCCGACCCCCTCCCCCGAGATCTCGCTGTCGCCGAGCGAGATGAGCCCGGTCTTGCGGTCGGCGAGCGGGCGCTCGGCCGGGTCGCCGTAGAGCTTGGTGGCCTCGTCCGCCCGGATCTTCTCCAGTTCGGGCGGCAGGGGCGCGGACGCCGGCGCCGCCCCGTTCTTGTCCTCGGCGGCCTGGGCCGGCACGGCGGCTGCCGTGCCCAGCACTGCCGCCATCGCCACGGCCGCCGCGAACGTACATCGCAGCCTGCTCTGGCGGTCGCGTCTGATGCGCTTCATTGCGCCTCCCCGGTTTGGTGTTACCCACGGTTTTTACTGGTGAGTAAGAGCCTTGGGAATACCTAGAACAAGACAAGTGCTCAACTTTTCAGCGAGGTCTGACGGAGAGGTAGGTTCGAGGCATGACCAGCGACGCCAGCTCAAGCGACAGCGGTGAGTACCGGATCGAGCACGACTCCATGGGCGAGGTACGGGTCCCCGCCCACGCCAAGTGGCGGGCGCAGACGCAGCGGGCGGTGGAGAACTTCCCCATCTCCGGGCAGCGCCTTGAGCGCGCGCACATCGCCGCGCTCGCCCGGATCAAGGCGGCCGCCGCGAAGGTCAACGCGGACCTCGGGGTGCTCGACAAGGACGTCGCGGCGGCGATCGCGGACGCGGCGGGCGAAGTGGCCGAAGGACGCTGGGACGAGCACTTCCCCGTGGACGTCTTCCAGACGGGGTCGGGCACGTCGTCCAACATGAACACGAACGAAGTGCTCGCGACGCTGGCCTCGGAGCGCCTCGGCCGCGACGTCCACCCGAACGACCATGTGAACGCCTCCCAGTCCTCGAACGACGTCTTCCCCTCCTCGATCCACATCGCGGCCACGGGCGCCGTGACGCAGGACCTCATCCCGGCGCTCGACCATCTGGCAGCCGCGCTCGAGCGAAAGTCCGCGGAGTTCGCCGACGTGGTGAAGTCCGGGCGCACGCACCTGATGGACGCGACGCCCGTGACGCTCGGCCAGGAGTTCGGCGGATACGCGGCGCAGGTGCGCTACGGCGTGGAGCGGCTCCGGGCCTCGCTGCCGCGCCTTGCCGAACTGCCGCTCGGCGGCACCGCGGTGGGCACCGGCATCAACACACCGCCCGGCTTCTCGGCGGCCGTGATCGACGAGGTGGCGCGGACCACGGGACTTCCGCTGACCGAGGCCAGGGACCACTTCGAGGCGCAGGGCGCGCGGGACGGGATCGTCGAGACCAGCGGGCAGTTGCGGACGATCGGCGTCGGCCTCACGAAGATCGCCAACGATCTGCGCTGGATGGCCTCAGGGCCACGGACCGGTCTCGCCGAGATCAACCTGCCCGATCTGCAGCCCGGCTCATCGATCATGCCGGGAAAGGTGAATCCGGTCGTCCCGGAGGCGGTCTTGATGGTCGCCGCGCAAGTCACCGGCAATGACGCGACGGTCGCCGCGGCCGGGGCCGCCGGCAATTTCGAGCTGAACGTGATGCTGCCGGTCATCGCCAAGAACGTCCTGGAGTCCGTGCGGCTCCTCGCCAATGTGTCGCGGCTGCTCGCCGACACGACGGTGGACGGAATCACCGCGAATGTCGAACGGGCCCGCGAGTACGCCGAGTCCTCGCCTTCTGTCGTCACTCCGCTGAACAAGTACATCGGATACGAGGAGGCGGCGAAGGTCGCCAAGAAGTCGCTGGCCGAACGGAAGACCATCCGCGAGGTCGTACTCGAAGGCGGGTACGTCGAGCGGGGCGAGCTCTCGCTGACGCAGTTGGACGAGGCACTGGACGTGCTGCGGATGACGCGGCCGTAGCCCGGCCGCGGAAACGTTCGCGGAGCATTTCCCTTTACGCCCGGACAGGTTCTGAGGAGCCTGTCCGGGCGCCTACTAATATCTCCGCATGACAGACCTCACCACGCCGCCAACGACGAGCAGCGAAGCAGCACGCTGGGCCCCCGGCTCCCATGTGCTGTGGCGGTACAAGGAGAACGCCGGGAATCGGATCCACATCTGCCGGCCCGTCACGGTCGTGCGGGACACCGAAGAACTGCTCGCCGTGTGGATGGCCCCCGGGACCGAGTGCGTCAAGCCCGTGCTCGCCGACGGGACGCCGGTTCACCATGAGCCCCTCGCCACCCGTTACACCAAGCCCCGCGCCGTCCGCAGGGACCGCTGGTTCGGTACCGGCGTGCTGAAGTTGGCACGGCCCGCCGAGCCGTGGTCGGTGTGGTTGTTCTGGGACCCGGGATGGCGGTTCAAGAACTGGTACGTGAATCTTGAGGAGCCGCGCGCCCGTTGGGCCGGAGGCATCGATTCCGAGGATCACTTTCTGGACATCTCTGTGCGGCCTGACCGGACTTGGCAGTGGCACGACGAGGACGAGTTCGCCCAGGCTCAGCGCGCCGGTCTGATGGGAGCCGGAAAAGCGCAGGAAGTGCGGGCCGCCGGGTACGCGGCCGTCGATGTGATCCGCTCCTGGGGACCGCCCTTTTCGGACAACTGGCAACACTGGCGCCCCGATCCGGACTGGACGATTCCACCCCTTCCGGATGACTGGGACCGCACTCCCACGCATGTGACGTCATGAGACCCTTGATGCGCCCCCATGGTTCAAACGTAGGATCGTCCTCCGCAAGGGCGCACAGCAGCAACTCAGCCGCAACTCCCTGAGCTTGCGCGTTGCCTGACAGGATGTCATCGAAGGGCGGCAGAACGTGAGCGAGGCGAGCGAGTTCGACAGGTACGGCGGGCCATCCGGCACGCTGCCCGACCGGACGGGGCAGGCCGAGGCCTTCGACGCCATCGGTCAGCACTACGACGACGCCTTCCCGCACAAGGACGGCCAGCTGGCCGCCGGGCGCAGGCTCGCCGACGCGCTGGCCCCCGGGTCGCGGGTTCTCGACCTGGGGTGCGGCACCGGGCTTCCGACCGCCCGTCAGCTCGCCGACGCCGGGCACTCGGTCCTCGGCATCGATCTCTCCTCCGGCATGCTCGATCTCGCCAGGAAGAACGTGCCCGCGCAGAACGCCGAGTTCCGGCAGCTCGACGTGGCGGCGCTGCGGGCCGAAGGACCGGACGGCGTGGGGCAGTTCGACGGGATCGCCGCTTTCTTCGCGCTTCTGATGCTGCCGCGCGACGAGATCCCGTACGCTCTGCGGCTGCTGCACGGACTGCTGCGCCCCGGTGGTCTGCTCGCGCTCTCCATGGTCGAGGCCGACCTGGATGACGCGGGAATTCCGTTCCTGGGGCACACAATCCGGGTATCCGGTTACCTGCGGGGCGAACTGCGGCAGGTCGTACGTGACGCGGGCTTCGACATCATCGATGAGGACACGTACTCCTACGCCCCGGCGAGTACCGAAGTACCACCCGAGCACCAGCTCTTCCTGCACTGCCGACGCGGCTGACCAAAGTAGCCACCGGACACCAAGGCGCAGCCCCGGACGGACGGATTCGAAACGCGTGACGGAGCACTCCATCCCCGACGAGGGCCGACAGCCCCGAGCTGCCCGGCCCGCCGCCCCCGCGGATCCCCGCGGGGCGCAGGCGCGTGCCCGGAAGGCGCGGGACACCCCGGGCGCGGCCGCTTTACCCGCACAGGCCCAGGCCCGTACGGGCGACGCCACCGCGAGCCCGAGCGA
>NZ_BAAAUG010000072.1:0-1372 GCF_039533825.1 Streptomyces rectiviolaceus | reverse complement strand
GCGACGCGTCGGCGGCGGCCTCGGTGAGCAGCCGCTCGGCCTCGGTCTCGGCCTGCGACTGAAGGGTGCGGATCCGCTCGGCGGACTCCGTGCGGAGCCGGTCCGTCTCGTCCGCGGCCTCCTTGCGGATGCGCTCGGCCTCCGCACGGGCGTCGGTCAGCGCCTGCTCGGCGGCGGCGACACGCTCCTCGGCCTCCGTGTGCAGGCGCGTCAGCTCGTCGGCGGCCTCGGCCTGACGTGCCGCTATGGCCCGCTCGGTCTCCTCGTGCAGGGCGCGGGCGGCGTCCTCGGCCTCGGACTTCGTGGTCTCGGCCTGCTCGGCGGCCTCCTCGCGGTGCCGCTCGGCCTCCGCGCGGGTGCGCTCAAGGGTCTCCTCGGCCTGTTTGCGCAGGCTCGTGGCGCGCTCGATGGCCTCGGTACGCATCCGCTCGCTGTCGGCGGTCGCCCCCGCCTTCAGCTCATCGGCGTCGGCCTTCGCCTTCGCGAGCAGCTCCTCGGCGGACTTGGCCGCCTCCTCGATCTGCTGGACGGCCTCGCGCCGGGCCTCGCTCCGGATCCGCTCGCCCTCGGTGACCGCGTCGGCCCGCAGCTGCTCGGCCTCGCCGCGCAGCCGGCGCGCCTCCTCCTGCAGCTCGACGGTCTTGGCGCGGTACTCCTTGGTGTCGTCCTTCGCCGTGCCCTTGAGCTCCTCGGCGATGTCGTGCGCCTCGGCGCGCAGCCGGTCCGCCTCGGCCTCGGCCTCGGTGCGGATCCGCTCGGCCTCTTCGGTGGCGGCCTTCGTCGTCTCCTTGGCGTCCTTGGACGCCTTGTCGAGTACGTCCTCCGCGGTGCGGGCGGCCTTGGCGAGCTGGCCCGCGGTCTCCTCGGCGGTGATCGTGCGCGCCTTCTCGCCGGCGTCCTTGATCAGCTGCTCGGCCTCGGCACGGGCGTCGGCGACGAGCTGCTCGGCCTCGGCCTTGGTGGCCTCGGCCTCCTTCGTGGCCTCGCCGACGAGGCGGGCGACCTGCTCCTTGGCGGTGCGCGTGCGCTGTTCGTTGGCGCCCTCGGCGGCCGAGAGCTGCTTGGACGCGGAGTCCTTCGCCTCGGCGAGGACCTTGTCCGCCTCGGCGCGTGCCTCGCGCAGAGCCGTCTCGGCCTCCGCCATGCGCTGCTCGGCGGCCCGGCTCGCCTCGGTGGCCTGGCGGCGCGACTGCTCGGACTCGGTGGCCGTGGTGGAGCGCAGCTGCTCCGCGTGGTCGGTGGCTTCCTGCGCCTGCGTGGACGCGGCGTTCAGGAGGCGCTCGGCGTCCGTGCGGGCCCGGCGCAGGATGGCCTCGGCCTCGGCGCGGGCGGACTCGGCGTCGCTCGACAGGCGCTGGCGGGCCTCTTCGGC
>NZ_BAAAUG010000071.1:0-3917 GCF_039533825.1 Streptomyces rectiviolaceus | reverse complement strand
GCGCGGCGGGCTCCCCACCGGGGCTCGCGCACGCGCTGGCCCGCCTCGCCGGCGACGTGGCCCCGCCGCTGTGACCGGACCAGTGCTCCGGGCGCGCCGGGGCCGAACCCGCTACGCGTCCGCGACCCGCACCGAGAGCCCGTAGTCCAGCTCGGACCCGTCGACCAGGAGCGCCTCGACGGTGCGGGTCGCGGGGTCGATGTCGGCCTCCATTCCGTCGCCCGCGTACCGGGGAAACCCGGAGGACCCGGTCTCGCCCGTGGCCACCACGACGGCCGAGCGCAGGGCGTCGCGGGTATCGGTCGTACTCACGCCGTTCCCCGAGAACTCGGGTACCAGCAGGATCTCGAAACGCTGCGGGGCACTGTTCATGCTCGTGACGCTAGACAGGAGTCGCGCACCACGCACGTCCACCGCTGCCGGTCGGCAACCATGGGCGCCCCTCAGCCGATGGTCAGATCGACCCGCAGCGGCCCTGGGAGGGCGGCCTGCGTCGGCGGTTCGACGCGGACGGTGGTCTCGGCCGTGCCGGGCGGACCCATGAGGGGGTCCGCCCGGCAGGTGAGCGTGTAATCGCCCGCTGTGGGGGCGGTGAGGGAGAACCGACCCTCGGTGTCCGTCAGGGCGGCGATGTCCGGCAAGGGCCGGGGGCCACTCGTGAACAGGACGTGGGCGCCCGTCACCGGGGTGCCCGACGCGTCGCGGACGACGCCGGTGATCTCCACTGCGGGCCTGCTGCCGCTCATAGGGGTTCTCTCACGCTTTCCACGCCACGTAGTTGTTGAAGACGGGGGTGGTGAACCGGGTTCCCGAGTTCACCCGCGATCCGCCGTAGGCGTGTATGCCGAAGCCGTAGCGGCCGGTGCTGTCGATGCGGTAGACGGAGCTGCCGCTCTGCCCGCCGGCGGTGTCGATGTCGTAGTACACCTTGCGCGGAGCGACCGAGTCGATCCCGCGTGCCGCGTACCACTGCGTCCCGGACGGCTTGTCGCCCGGATAGCCGGAGATGTTACCGGTGGTCTTGAGCAGGTCCGAGTCCGACCAGACGCCGAAGCCGAACCAGCCTGTGGTGGAGCCGATGTTGGAGGGCGTGACGATGGCGCCGTAGTCGAAGTTCTCGTCGCCGTTCGTCGTCCAGCCGGTCACGGAGCGGAAGCTGGTGCAGGTGATGCTGCCGTACGGCAGCGCGGCGCCGTTGCGTCCCGGCATGACCTGGATGCTCTTCACCCAGCCGTCCCGGCCCGCCACGCCGCTGCCCTTGATGTAGACGCAGTGCCCCGCGGTCGCGAGGGTGTGCGGTCCGAGCAGCCAGCCGGTGCCCTGGAAGAGGGCGTTGTCCCGGGCGGTGATCAGGAGGTAGCAGTGCACCCGCCACGGATACACGCTGGTGTTGGTGATCTGGATGCGGTCATCGGGGCCGTGCACGGTCTCCGGAGCCAGGGGCGGCGGGCCGAACGACGCCTCCCCGATGTCGGGAAGCGAGGCGGTCGGGGCCGTCCAGGCCTCCGGCGCGAAATGCTCGGGGCGCCGGTAGCCCTCGACGTGCTCAAGGCCCTCACCCGTCGAGTGCTGGGCCTCGCCCTGCGTCCCCTCGGACGGCGGCTGCAGGACCGCTTCCTGTTCGGCGGCCAGCGTTATGGCTCCGTCGTCCGGCTCGTTCGTCACTGCGGTGTGTGGATCTTGCGCCATTCTGGATCACCCGGCTTCTCTCAGAGCTGCGATGTGATGCCTTCAGGACGCCGCGGCCGCAACGTTCAGGGTTGATGCCTCTTCTTACTGCCGCCGGACAAGTGCCGCAATGAGCCTTTTGCGCCGATCGTCGCGCGTGCACACGTCCTGGGGCCGGGGGTGCCGCGTGCGTCAACTGCCCGGCTCCCGCGGCCCATGCGGCGCTCAGGGCGTCAGCTCGCCCCACCGCCTCACGGCGAACGGCTCCGGGTCAGGTCTCCGCAGCCACGGCCGGGCACCCCTGCCCCGCCCGCTGCGGGAGCGGGCGGGGCGCGATGCCTCAATCACGTCTCGAACAGATGGGCAGCCCCAGGAGCGGTCCGTTCCACCGGAAGGAGCTGTCCGTTCCGCACGCAGGCGCTAAGGGCGGGCGTAGGGCCGGGTCATGATCTCCATGTTGTGGCCGTCCGGGTCGTCGAAGTAGGCACCGCGACCGCCGAACAGGCGGTTGATCCGGCCGGGTTCGGTGTGGTTGGGGTCGGCGTAGTAGGTGACCCCGACCGTCTCCAGACGGGCGATCATGGAGTCGAACTGCTCGTCGGGCACGAGGAACGCGTAGTGCTGCGACTGGATCGGCTCGTCGCTCAGCTCGTAGTAGTCGAGCGTGACGCCGTTGCCGAGATCGACGGGCAGGAACGGCCCGAACGGGGCGCCGACCTTCAGGCCCAGGATCACGGCGAGGAACTCGGCGGACAGCCGCCGGTCCTTGGCGTAGACGGCGGTGTGGTTCAACTGGGCGGTCGTCACAGGTGAAGTGGGCTCGTGCGGGTGCTGGTCGTGCGGCATGTGTGAGGTCTCTTCCGGGTCTTGGGTTCCACCGACGGTGCGCCGCATGGGGCGCTGGGAGGGAAGACGGAAGAGGGGACGGCGGGGCTCTGGCCCGCCTCGCGCTCACGCCGAGGCCGGACGCCTCACTCGTGCATGGCCCATGGCCGACCCGGCAGTCACCCGAGCGACCCTAATGTGCGCCACGATGCGGAGCAATGCCGTTTTGGCCGCGCGCACCATCGGTGAACGGGGCGTTAGCCTCGTCCAGGACGACGAGGCAGTGGAAGGGAGACAGGCGTGGCGGAGCAGCGACCCCGGCGGCGGGGGCAGGGTGAGCTGGAGGCGCAGGTCCTCTCTGCCCTGCGCGAGGCGGAAGGTCCCGCGACCGCGGGCTGGGTGCAGGAGCGGCTCGGCGGGGATCTCGCGTACACGACCGTCGTGACGATCCTGACCCGGCTCCTGGACAAGGGCGCGGTGACCCGCGAGCGCGCGGGCCGCTCCTTCGCGTGGACACCGTCGTCCGACGAGGCGGGTCTCGCGGCGCGCAAGATGCGCAAGGTGCTCGACGGCGAGAGCGACCGGGAGGCGGTACTCGCCAGTTTCCTCACCGCTCTGCCGCCGGGCGACGAGCAGCTGCTCCGAGAGCTCCTCGGCCAGGCCGATGCGGAGAGGGACGCCTGAGCCGTCATGGGGATGTTCGTCCTTCTGCCGCTGGTCCTTCCGCTGACGGCATGGCCGGTCGCCCGGCTCGCCGAGCAGCGTCTGCACCCGCGGACCGCCACCCGGCTGCTCACGACGGTCGCCGCGGTCATGGCGCTGTGCAGCACCCTGTGCCTGGGCCTGCTGATGGTCGTCGGCACGGCTCAGCTGCCGGGCAACCCCCTGCCGGACGGCTGGTCGGACCCGGAGGTGCGCGCCGCCGTGCCGTACGACGAGGTCGCGGGCCGCCTTGCCATTCCCGGTCTTCTTGCCGTGGCCGTGGCGTGCGGCAGAACGCTGTGGCGCCACCGCCAGGTACGCCGCCTCGCCCACCGCGCGCTGGCCGGGCTGCCCGACACCGCCGTCGCGGTCCTGCCCGACGACGTGCCCTACGCGTACGCGCTGCCCGGCGGCGCCCGCGACCGGGTCGTGGTCACCACCGCCCTGCTCGGCTGCCTCGAACCCGCCGAGCGCCGCGCCCTGTTCGCCCATGAACGCGCCCACCTCGCGACCCGGCACCACCGCTACCTCCTTGCCGTGCAGCTGGCCGCGCGCGCCAATCCGTTCCTGCGCCCGCTGCGCACGGCGGTGTCGTACACGACCGAGCGCTGGGCGGACGAGGACGCCGCCCACGCCGTCGGCGACCGCAGGACCGTCGCCCGCGCGATCGGCAAGGCGGCCCTGCACTCCCGGGGCGCCCCGGCCCCGACCCTGGCCGGACT